>JANXCK010000015.1 GCA_025060055.1 Fimbriimonadales bacterium
GGAAACGCTCATCCGTCTACCAATTCGCCTGCGCTTGGAAATGGTCGTGCCCGACGCGCTGGTCGAACCTGTGGTCGAGGCGATTTTGCAGCACGCTCGCACAGGACAGCCCGATGACGGCAAGATTTTCATCCTGCCTTATGCCGACGCTGTCCGAATCCGCACGGAAGAGCGCGGTGAATCGGCGCTGTAGCGGGTGTCTTTGGAGTTGTCTAATGCCAATCGGGGTTTCAAGTGCTACAGTACCCTCACCCCCAGCCCCCCTCCCTCTGGGAGAGGGGAGAGTCAAGTTCCCCCTCTCCCACGCGGTGGAAGAGTGGGCAAGGGGGTGATGGGGCAAAGCAGGAGAATGTTTTCAAGCATAGCGCCCCAGCAACCCCCTCTGGCGCGCCTGCCGCTCGCAGAGCCAATAGACCAGCCAGCCCAGCATGAGCAGGACGACCGTCTTGCCCACCTCCGCTGCCAAGAGGGCAGGTTGGGCAAGTGCGCCCGTTTGCAGCCATTCCTGCAGCAGTCGCCAAGACTGCCCTAATGGCAGCAAGTAAGCCCACGCGCCCGTTGCAGGCGTCAAAATGAACACGGCTAACATCATCGTGACCAGCTGCATCAAATCACCCACACGCTTGAAACGCAACGCCAGCCCGCCCATCGCCAGCCCGAACGCATACGCCTGCCCCACCAGCAACAGGGTCATCACGGGAAACCCAATCGGGTGAATGCGTAGCCACACACCCGTAATCGCCATCGTGATGATAAGCGCAACGCCCGCAAAGATCGCTCCGCTCAGCAGATACGCCAGCATGTGCGCCAGCGCGACGCGCCACAGTCCAAACGGGGACAACGCCAACTGCTCCAGCGTGCCCGTCTGCGATTCAACCAACAGGAACGCCGCCAACCGTTGGAACGCGACATTCGTCAAACTGAATGCGTAATAGCCCACCACTAAGGCGGATAGGTCAGCTTGGGGCGAACCGAACGCCCGCATTCCGAAGAACAACATTAAAAACAGCAACAGCATGAACCCAACTGCCGAGAGGGTGTTCAGCCAGTAATGCCGTGTTTGCACCCACTCGGCACGCAAGCACGCCCACACCACATACCTCACGACCGCACCACCTCCAGAAAGACCTCCTCCAAGCTGGGGGTAAGTGTCTCAACAGCTTCTATGGGGGCTTCGGATTCTTCCAGTAGGCGCGTCAGGGTGTAAAACGCTGCGCCATCGGAGGCGGGAACCGCGACGGTGCGCTCTTCTATCTGGGCAACAGGAATCCGAGCATAGATGCGCTGCTGCAGCGCGGGCGTGAGGGGGCACGCCAGAGCGACTCGAATCAGCCGTTGGCGCAGCGAACTGCGCAATTCGGCAACCGTGCCCTCGCGCACCACGTGCCCGCGATGCAAAATCACCACCCTGTCGGCAATCTGCTCCACCAGCTCCATCTGATGGGTGCAAAGCAGCACGCCGCGCCGTTCGGCATCGACTGCACGGCGCAGATACATTCGCAGGTCGCGCGCCGCTTCCACATCCAGCCCCAGCGTCGGCTCGTCCAGTATCAAAACACGCGGGTCGCGAATCAGCGCGACGGCGAGCGCGACTTTCTGCTGCATCCCCCGCGAGAAGCTACCGACTAAGTCGTGGCGTCGGTGCATCAGACCGAGCTGTTCCAGTAGCTGTGCCGCACGCTGCTGGGCAAGGCGCGGGGGCACACCCGCAATCCCTGCGAAAAAGAGCAAGTTCTCCCACGCGCTCAGTTGCCAGTAGACATTCCGACTGCCTTCCAGCACCGTGCCCACCTGAGCAAGCGCGTGCTGAGGCTGACGGAACGGGTCATAACCGCACAAGCGCACCTGCCCGCCATCGGGGTAGATGAGTCCCAGCAGGCACTTGACAAAAGTGGTTTTGCCCGCGCCGTTGGCGCCCAGCAGCGCGACAATCTCGCCTTCACGGAGCTGCAGCGACACGCCTTGCAGCGCGTTCACCGTCCCCCGACTTGTGCGGTACGACTTGCACAAATCGTGCGCCTCAACAAGCATTTATCCGTCCCCTATGATAGAATACCTCAGCCCGAAGCGTCCACTGAAGGTTGGCTTCCTGCACGGGGCACACGCTCTGCTTAGCACAAGACCACCTTCTTGAACAATCTTGGCACAAGTTAGCTCGACCAAGAAAACCGACTGGCTCCCCCACCTGCGAGGAAAACCGCGCGATAGCACGAACCTATGCCTTGCCGTGAAAAGGCTATGTGCAATCATCTTAGGAGCCGTTGTTATGCAAGCCGTAGCGCAAACGCGCGTGCTGTATGTCGCGCCCGATGGGAACGACGCGTGGTCAGGCAAGCTCGCCGCGCCGAACCAAGCGCGCACCGACGGTCCGGTGCAGACCGTGCAGCGGGCGTTGCAACTGCTGCTGGAGGGCGAGCCTGCGCCCACAGAGATACGCCTGCGTGGAGGCGTCTACTACCTGCGCGAGCCGATTCTCATCACCCCCGAACACGCCGAGAAAGCCCAGCGCCGCCTGACTATCGCCGCCTACGCGAACGAACTGCCCATCTTGAGCGGCGGGCGCATCATCGGCGGTTGGAAGCGGGGCGAGTGGCAGGGCAAAACGGTCTGGATTGCCGACCTGCCTGAAGTGCGCGAGGGCAAGTGGTACTTCCGCCAGCTGTTCGTGAACGGCGCACGCGCAGTTCGCGCCCGTTATCCCAATCGGGGCTACCTGCAGGTGGAAGCTTTGCTGGATAGCACGCCCGAATGGTTTCAGGGGCACACGCGCTTCCGCTATCGCGCGGGCGACCTGCCTGCCCTGAGCCGCCTGGAGGAGGGCGAAGCGCTGGTGTTCAACCGCTGGGTGGAGAACCGCCTGCCGCTGCAAGCGATAGACCCCACAGAGCGCATCCTGAACTTCCGCAAGCGCAGCACCTTCGCCCTGCAGGAAGGCGACCTGTACTATCTGGAGAACCTGCCCGAAGCGCTGGACGAGGCGGGCGAGTGGTATCTCAGTCGCGCAGAGGGCAAACTCTACTATCTGCCCCGCACTGGCGAGCGCATCGATACTATCCTCGCTGTCGCTCCTACGCAGGCGCAACTGATTCGCCTCGTCGGCAAGCCCGAAGCGGGCGACTATGTGGAAGGCGTGCGCTTCGAGGGCATCACCTTCCGCCATACGGAATGGTCGCTGCCTGCGGAGATGGAGACAGGCGGGTTTGTGCAGGCAGCGTTCGGCGTGCCTGGCGCGATTTACGCAGAAGGCGCACGCCGCTGCGCGTTCGTCCGTTGCACCGTCGAGCAGGTCGGAACCTACGCTATTGAGCTGGGGCGCGGCTGCCAGTATAATCGTATTGAGGGTTGCACCCTGCGCGACTTAGGCGCGGGCGGTATCAAAATCGGCGAGACCGCCCTCCGTGACGACCCGCGCGAGCAGACCTTCGGCAACCTCGTGCAGGATTGCCTGATTCAGGATGGCGGCAAGCTGTTCGCCAGCGCGATTGGCGTGTGGATTGGGCAAAGCTATAGCAACCGCCTCACGCACAACACCATCCACGACTTCTACTACACAGGCATCTCCATCGGCTGGACATGGGGCTACGGTAGGTCGCTGGCAGGCGGCAACCGCGTGGAGTTCAACCATGTGCATCATATCGGCGTGCGCTCCGACGGCGACGGACCCATCCTGAGCGATATGGGCGGGATTTACACACTGGGTATTCAGCAGGGCACAGTCATCCGCAACAATTTGTGGCACGATATTGCGGGCTATCGCTACGGCGGCTGGGGCATCTACTTTGACGAGGGCAGCTCGCATATCATCGCGGAGAACAATCTCGTCTATCGTACCACGCACGGGGGCTTCCACCAGCACTACGGGCGCGAGAACATCGTGCGCAACAATATCTTCGCCTATGCCCGCGAGCATCAGATCCAGGCGTCGCGTCCAGAGGGGCATCTGCGCTTCACCTTCGAGCGCAATATTGTGCTGGGCAAAGGCGCACAGTGGTTAGCGGGCGGAATCGACGGCAACCTGCGCTTTGAAGGGAACCTTTACTGGCGCGAGGACGGGAGCGAACTGCGCTTCGGAGACGACGATTTCGCAGCGTGGCAAGCAAAGGGGCGGGATACCCGCTCACGGATTGCTGACCCGCTGTTCGAGAACCCCGCCGCAGGCGACTTTCGGCTCAAGCCCGACTCGCCCGCCTTCGCGCTGGGGTTCGAGCCGTTCGATGTGTCCCGCGCTGGGGCACGCAGGAGGTCAGAAAAAACGGCAGAGGCAGGAAACCGCACCTCAGCCACGAACCAGAGCGACAGATGACTCCGCTGTATGAGACGAACCTGCCACTGCCGTTGCACGCGCGGGGCAAGGTGCGCGACACTTATGAGCTGAGCGACTGCCTGCTGATGATTGCCACCGATCGCCTCTCGGCGTTCGATGTGGTGCTGCCTACACCGATCCCTGACAAAGGACGCGTCCTGACGCAGCTGAGCGTGTTTTGGTTCCGCCAGTTCGAGGCGTGGATGCCCCATCACCTGATAAGCGCGGAGTGGGCGGACATCGCCGACGCGCTGCGCAGGGCAGGTATTGCTCAGCCCGATGCCTATCGCGAGCAACTGGAGGGG
>JANXCK010000076.1 GCA_025060055.1 Fimbriimonadales bacterium
GCGGATACGCGCTCGTTTCTCCAGATGGTCGTTCGCGAGGTTCACCGCAATTCGGTAGAGCCAAGTGTAAGGTTGCGCGTCGCCCCGAAAGCGGTGGAAGGCGCGGAAGGCGCGATAGAAGGTTTCCTGCGTCAGGTCTGCGGCGTCCTCTGGGTCGTTCACCATCCGCAGGAGCAGATTGTATATCCGCCGCTCGTAGGTTGCCACGAGCGCCTCGAACTCAATCGACTCGTCCATCCAGCGCACTCTCGCATCCCTGCCCTGTCAATTTAGACTCGCCAGGGCAGCGGGCGTTTCGGATAGAGTGTACCTGAACTCAGAGACCGTTTGAGCAGGCGAGCGGAGGCAGCATGCCAAGCCCCGTTGAGGGGGTGCTGCCCGTGGTAATTGCACTTCGTTGCGCAGCGTCGGCGCCCTTGCCAATGACAGCACGCGGTACGAGGGCGTCCACGCCCTCGACCCACAACGGCAGGATGCCGTCGTACCGCCCGTTGGCATCCGCGCCAACGACGCACGGACGAGGCTGTCCGTACCACGCTGCGCGGGCTAAAAGCCCACGCCACAAGGCGTCGGCGGGGACGCCAACGCTACGAAGGGGCACGGCTCAAAATCTCCGCCACATGCGCCACATCCTTGTCGCCGCGCCCCGACAGGTTCACCAAAATCACCGCGTCGGGCGGCAGCGTTGTGGCAAGCTGCGTCAGATACGCGAACGCATGGGCGCACTCCAGCGCGGGGATAATGCCCTCATGCCGCGCCAGCCACAAAAACGCCCCTAACGCCTCCTCGTCCGTGACGGCGACATACTCCGTCCGCCCGATTTCCTTCAGATAGGCGTGTTCCGGTCCCGAACCAGGATAGTCCAGCCCCGCCGAGACCGAGTGCGTGAGCCGTATCTGCCCGTCCTCAGTTTGCAGCACGAGGCTGGCTGCGCCGTGCAACACGCCGTACTCGCCCGCTACGAGGCTGGCGGAATGCGCCTCTGTGTCCAAGCCGTGCCCGCCTGCCTCCACGCCAATCAGGCGCACGCCCTCGTCCTCAATAAACGGATAGAAAATGCCAATCGCGTTGCTGCCGCCGCCCACGCACGCCACCACTGCATCGGGCAAGCGTCCCGCATATGCCAGAATCTGCTCGCGTGCCTCGCGTCCAATCACCGACTGGAAATCGCGCACCATCATCGGATAGGGGTGCGGTCCTACGCACGAGCCGATGATGTAGTGCGTCGTGCGCACATTCGTTACCCAGTCGCGAATCGCCTCGCTGGTGGCGTCTTTCAGCGTCGCCGTGCCGCTCTCCACAGGAACCACCTTCGCCCCCAGCAGGTTCATCCGAAACACATTCAGTGCCTGTCGGCGCATATCTTCCGCGCCCATATACACCTCGCACTGTAGCCCCAGCAGCGCGCACGCGGTCGCCGTCGCCACGCCGTGTTGCCCCGCGCCCGTCTCGGCGATAATGCGCCGTTTGCCCATGCGCTTAGCAAGTATCGCCTGCCCCAGCGCGTTGTTGATTTTGTGCGCCCCCGTGTGGCACAAGTCCTCGCGCTTGATGTACACTTGCCTGCCCAGCGCCGCGCTGAGGTTCGCGGCATAATACAGCGGCGTCGGGCGTCCAGCGAAGGTAATCAGATAGTAGTTCAGCTCGCGCTGGAAGTCGGCGTCGTTTTTGAAGTGTAGATAGGCGTCGGTCAGCTCATCGAGCGCGGGGATGAGCGTTTCAGGCACATACCGACCGCCGTAGCGTCCGAAATAACCCTTCTCGTCGGGCGCAGTGTAAGCAGGCATAGCAGCAGTATACCCGCCCAAGACGCACGAAAGACGGCAGGCAGGTAGTAGTAGTGCATCAGGGGCATCACGGGCATCAAGGGCGCATAGGCAATCAGTGCGCCCAGCCAGCCGAGCCAGCCCTGCCGCGCACGCAATCCCACCCACAGTGCCACCAGATAGGCTGCCAGCCCCATGTGCGCTCCCCAAAACGAGGGGAACAGCAGCAGCAAGGGCGCCGTCGGCACTACATCCCACAAAATCCCCACCTTTGTCGCAGGGGGCACAAGCCAGTTTAGCGTGGTTTCGGGAATGGTTCGAAACCGCCTGAGGCGCTGCTGATGATAGTCGGTATGCACGGGAATGCGCGCATGGTAGAACGCGGTGTACGGCGCAAGCAATATCAAGCACAGTAAGCTCAGAATCAGGGCGCGTCGAAGGCTGTTGTTCTTTCCTCTGGCAGTCGCGGTTGCCTTGCCAGAAGGCATCTGCTGATTCGGTTCTTGCCGTTCAGAGGCGAGAGGGCGGGTACTTGCAGCAGCCCATGCTGCCAACCCAATCAGAATCGGCAGTGCCACTGCTTGCTCGTAGCTTAGCAGCGCGCCCACAAAACCTGAAAGCCCCGCTACTGCCCAACGCGCCTTTCCCGTGCGGGCGTACAGGCACGCGCCTGTGAGGGCAATCAGCGCGAACAGCGTCATCAGCGTCGCCGTGCGCCCCGGTATCCAGCCGACCGCGCGATAGGCGAAACTCTGCTGGTGCAAATCCCACTGCATGGGGATGAACCCCAGTTCCAAAACGAGCGTGAACGCCACGCTGCCCCACAGGATGCCCTGCCTTAGGTTGCCCATAAGCCAGCCCCGTAACACGCCCGCAGCAAGCCCCACCCACGCCAGCCAGCTCGGCGGTGCAGGCAACAGCCCCGTCTGCCAGAAACTAAAAATCAGCCCGCTGATGAGCGCAAAGTCGCGTCGCCCTGATAACGCCCACCCGAACACTACCACCAGCAGCGCGTTCAGCACGGCAAGTAGTCCGTTTGCCCACTTCCACGCGAGCAAATCCGCGCCCCACAACGAGTAATCGATCTGATACAGCACGCTCGGCAGCGGGCGATAGAAGCCGTTGCCCAACACCCAGTCGCCTATGAACCACTCCCACGCCGAATGGGGTTGCTGCAGACGTTGCAGAATCGTGCGCGTATCCCCGTTTTCAAAGCTCTCGTACAACCCGTCGTCGTAGTGCCAGTAGCCGACGGCAATCGCGTTCAGCAGCAGGATCAGCCCCAGTCCTATCAGCCAGCCGCGCACGGAATACCGTTTCGCAGTGGGGTACACTTTCCCTGCTATGCGAGGGATGAGCGTTGTATTGGCAGTGGTGTGCATCGCGCTGAGCTATGCGCAGGTGGACAAGGCGGCGGAAGAATGGTTGCAGAAAAGTTTTCAGGCGTATTCCCAACTGCAGAGCCTGCAAAGCAAAACCACACTGACCGTGCTGATGGTCACGCCCCGCTACCCCGAAGGCACGCCAGTTCAGAAGTACCTATACGCCTACACGGCGCAGCCACCTGCCCGCCTCAACCTGCTGGTCAAAGACCTCAACGCCTCTGGCGAGGGGCGACGCTATGTCTGCGACGGACAGAACCTCAAGGCGGGCGATGAGACCAAATCGGTCGCCAACTCTGGCGCGGCGCTGCTGGAGCAGCTCACGGACTTTGGCGTCTTGCCTCCGTATGACATCGTGTTCGTGGCGGGGGGCAAGAGTAGCCAAGACAAGTTCCGCAAGCAAATCACCAGCCTCAAGGTCGCCAGCGAGGGCGAGAAGCAGATTACGCTCGCAGGACGCATCAAAAACGAGCGCGGTAAGGAAGATGGACTGGAAATGGTCATCGACAAAGAGACGGGGCTGATGCGCACGCTCAAGTTGCGCACTGAGGTGAAGATCGAAGACCAGCCGGGCGCGCTGGTGCTGCTAATGGAGTTCGAGCCGACGCCGAATGTAGCGGTCTCAGAGCAGACTTGGGAAAGCAACCCGAACAGGTAGAATTCGGTCTGCTATGCCTGCTTCGGAGCCGAAGATGGTTCTGGTGGGGTGTTCCACGGCGCAGTTGCGGGCGTGGGTGAGCGAGCATTTGGGCGAGCCGCCGTATCGCGGGACGCAGCTGGCGAAGTGGATTTATCAGAAAGCCGCGACGGAGTTCGAGCAGATGACCGACTTGCCTGCGGCGCTGCGCGCGCGGCTGAGCGAAGTCGCCCTCGTTAGCCCGAACCGAATCAGCCTAACGCAACGCTCGCAGGACGGCACGGTGAAGTGCCTGTTACGCCTTGCCGACGAGAACGAGGTGGAATGCGTGCTGCTGCCGTATGAAGACCGTGTCTCGGTCTGCCTTTCCACGCAGGTCGGCTGTGCGATGGGCTGTCGGTTCTGCGCGACGGCGCAAGGCGGCTACACGCGCAACCTCACCGCAGGCGAGATTGTCGACCAACTGCTGCATCTGCAACGGCTCAGCGAGCGCCGCATCAGCCATGTGGTGCTGATGGGAATGGGCGAGCCGCTCTTGAATTTGGAGAATGTGGTTGCTGCGCTGCGCCTCGTACACGAAGAAGTTGGCATTAGTTATCGGCGCATCACGGTCTCCACAGTGGGGATTGTACCGAAGATCGAGGCGTTGGCAGCGTATGACCTGCCGATTACGCTGGCGATTTCTCTGCATGCGCCCGACGATGAGACGCGTGCGCGGATTGTGCCTGTGAACCGCAAGTGGGGCGTGGACGCCCTGATTCAAGCCGCGCGCGACTACTTCGAGCGCACGAAACGGCGAGTCACCTTTGAGTACCTGCTGCTGCGCGAGGTGAACGATACGCCTTGGCACGCCGAGCAGCTGGCGAAGCG
>JANXCK010000046.1 GCA_025060055.1 Fimbriimonadales bacterium
CAAAAACTACCCCACTCTCGCCCCCGAATTATCTGCCCTAAAAGAGCGAGCTAGTAGCAGAGCTTTCACTACTGGCTGAAAGCTCGGAGCAGGCGATTGAGTGCGCCTGTCCACGCTCTTTGGGGCGCGCGGCTAAACCTAAGCGCTGGAGCAATACCTTACAGGGGGCAAAAGAGTATGAGGAGGCAGCAGCGCACCAAGCGCAGGGCGAAAGCTGCCCGTCCTCCGAACGGGCAGTTGAACCAGTCAGCACGCGCGCAGAGTAAGTACGCGAGAGAGGTGAAACCCACGCCTTCAACTGTTAGGCATACCAAGCGCATTGCGCTGCGCTACTGCTCGAGGGGGCATCCCGACATTCACGGGGACAAAAATTGCCGAGTGTGCGGGGCGCCTATCATAGACAGGTGTTCGGCATGCGGCGCAAAAATGTACATTGACCTGAGCCAAGAAGTATTCTCTCAATATGACCTCGACAAGCGACGCGAAATCTTTATCAAGGAGCGCCCGTTGTATTGTACTTCCTGTAAAGCTCGCTTTCCGTGGACAAGGCGCGTGAAGGCGGCACAGCTCTGGCAGCAAGTTTTCGGATTGGTTGAGAATGTTCGCAAATGGCTGACGACAGTGCAAGGGTAGGGAACGCACTAACGACTTAGCCGTGAACTCAAGGTACAATTCCTTTCGCCATGCAACCCGCCAACATCCTCTATTATGGCGACAACCTGGAAGTGCTGCGCAAACACATCGGCGACGAGACGGTAGACCTCATCTACCTCGACCCGCCCTTCAACAGCAACCGCGACTACAACCTGCTGTTCAAGGAGCAATCAGGCGAACCTGCCCAAGCCCAAATCAAAGCCTTCACCGACGCATGGCAGTGGAGCGAACGCGCGTATATCGAGTTCTGCGAAACTTGCCCCAAGCCGCGGCTGGTGTCGCTGGTGCAGGGGTTTGTGGACACTTTGGGGCGCAACGACCTCACGGCGTACCTGGTGATGATGGCGCCGCGACTGGTGGAGCTGCATCGCGTGCTGAAGCCGACGGGGAGCTTGTATCTGCACTGCGACCCGACCGCCAGCCACTACTTGAAGGTGATGCTGGATGTGATTTTCGGGGCGCGAAACTTCAGAAACGAGATTGTGTGGAAGCGAACGAGTGCGCATAGTGGAGCGAAACGATGGGGCGATGTTCATGACGTCATACTATTCTATACGAAGAGCGACTACTACATCTGGAACCAGGTATATCAACAGCACGAGGAAAGGCATATCCAAAGCAAATATACCTTTACAGACGAGCGTGGACGATTCATGCCCGCTGACCTTACGGGAGCTGGTGTCACACACGGAGACTCTGGTAAGCCGTGGCGTGGGTATGACCCTACCGCAATCGGTAGACACTGGGCGGTGCCCAAGAAAGTAGTGGAGGAATTGGTGGGGAAACAGCAGGCAGATAAACTAACAGTTCAGGAGAAACTCGATTTACTGGATGCGAATGGCTACATATACTGGCCATCTCATGGAAAGGGTTTCCCTCGTTTCAAACGGTACCTTACAGAAGGCACTCCTGTCCAAGATATTATCACTGATATTTCACCAATAAATTCCCAAGCTAAGGAACGCCTCGGCTACCCCACACAGAAGCCCCTCGCTCTGCTGGAGCGCATCCTCCAAGCCTCCAGCAACGAAGGCGATGTGGTGTTAGACCCCTTCTGCGGCTGCGGCACCGCCGTCGTTGCTGCCCACAAACTCCGCCGACGCTGGATTGGAATTGACATCACCCACCTCGCGATTGCGCTCATCAAGTACCGTCTTGCCGATATGTTTGACCTCAAAGAGGGCGTGGATTACCGCGTGGTTGGCGAACCCACCACCGAAGCCGAAGCCCGCGCTCTGGCGCAGCAAGACCGCGACGAGTTCCAGAAGTGGGCGATTGGTCTCGTGCCTCGTGCCCGCCCCTTCCAAGACAAAAAAGGCGCGGACACGGGGATTGACGGGATTTTGTACTTCGTGGACGACAAGAGTAGCCCCAAGAAGGTGGTCATTCAGGTCAAGTCGGGCAAGGTGGGGGTCAAGGATGTGCGGGATTTTCGGGGCGTGATCGAGCGGGAGAAGGCGACTTTGGGGCTGTTTATCACGCTGGAGGCTCCGACGGCTCCGATGCTCCAGGAGGCGGCGCAGGCAGGCGATTACATCACGCCGTTGGGCAACCTCAGGTTGCCGAGGTTGCAGGTGCGCACGGTAGGGCAGTTGCTGGCAGGGGACGGGTTTGCCATACCGAGCGCGGCGTTGTTGATGGGGGTCTCGCGGGCAGGGCGCGTAGCACGCGCGGAGGGGCAGGGTGAGCTGGAGTGGGAGTAGTCAGTGCCTCAACGATTAGATTGTCCCGTTTTCCCACCCTCACCCCCTGACCCCTCTCCCACCGCGTGGGAGAGGGGGACTCGGCTCCCCTCTTCCGCGTCGCGGGAGAGGGGCTGGGGGTGAGGGTCAAAAAGGGAGCTTTCAACGTTTGAGGCACTTAAGTCCTTCCTTCTTGAGATCGTCCCGATTCGGAGCAATAGCATCCCTGCCATCGCCTGCGACGGCAGAAATACCGTCGCACCAGCGTTTGGTAGCCCGCGCAGGCGGGCTTCGCTTGCACAGGAACGGCTTCAGCCGTCTTTTCTGCAGGCATTTTTCGAACACCCTCCCAACCCCTTGACAAACGGGCGAATTCTTGTTATAATTTTCGGGGCTTTCGCCGACGGGGGCGGGAATCCTGTGAGACAGGACGCAAGTCCAGCTCGAACAGCAGGAAAAACTGCGAGCGGGCTGTAATTAAAGGTTAGCGTCCAACGACATGGAACCAGAGCCAGAGGCGAATCGTATAGTTTCACAGGTACGAACGCCCTTATGGAAAACGGCTACACACGCGGGGTTGTGAGCGATTTCACAGACCGCATCGTTGGACAGGAGGTGTTATTGCAGTGCCCGTATTGGATGAAGAGATGGATATTTTGATGGATACGCAGGCAACGGCTCGTCTCAACAAGGCGGGGCGGGAGACGCTGTATGACGACCCGCTCGGCTTGGAAATGGACACATCCGATTTAGACGAACTGGAGACGCTGGAGGAGGATTTCTCCACGCTGGGGCTGGGCAGCCTCGACTTGGGCGAGGAGCTGGGCGGCGAAGAGGAGGTCGACTTCTGGGGCGGTGTCGGTGAGGAAACGCCCCACGAGGAAGACAGCGTCGAAATCGAACTCTGGATGCTGCAGAGCCGTCGCTCGCAACTGCTCACTCCTGAGGAGGAGATCCGTTTCTCGCAGCAAGTGCAAGAGGGGGAACGCCTTTACAAGATTCGCAAGCAACTTGCGGAAAAGCGCAAGGTCGACCCCGAAAGCGTCAGCGAGGAGGAGTGGGCAAAGGCGGCGAACCTGCCCACTTGGGAGCTGGCGGTGCGCATCCAGGAAGCCGAAGAGGCGAAGCGCCGCCTTATTGAATCGAACCTGCGCCTGGTGGTGAGCATCGCAAAGCGCTACGCTTCACGCGGTATCTCGCTGGCAGACCTGATTCAAGAAGGGAATCTGGGGCTGATTCGCGCTGTCGAGAAGTTCGACCCCGAGCGCGGCTTCCGCTTCAGCACCTACGCCACATGGTGGATTCGGCGTGCAATCGCCCGCGCCGTCATCAACAACAGCCGCACCATCCGTATCCCCGTGTACGTGGCGGAGCTGATTAACAAAGTCATCAAGACCGAGTTGCGCTTGCAACAGATTCTGCAGCGCGAGCCGACCGACGAGGAAATCGCCGCTGAGACCAAGATGTCCGTCGAGCGTGTGCGCGAGATTCGGCGGGCAGCGGTGGAACCCATCTCTATCGAAAGCCCCGTCGGCGAGCGCGACAACGCCACGCTCGGCGAGTTCATCCCGTCGCAGGACATCGTGCCCACCCCCGAAGACGTGACGGCACGGCTCATCCTGCGCGAGCAAATCGACATGATTTTGGAGAAGCTGCAGCCGCGCGAGCGCGACGTGGTGCGCCTGCGCTTCGGGCTGGATGACGGGCATCAGCGCACGCTCGAAGAGGTCGGCGCGGAACTCAAAATCACGCGCGAGCGCGTGCGCCAACTCGAGCTGCGCGCCCTGCGCAAGCTCCGACTCATCGGCGAGCGCATCGAAGACCTGCGCCGTAATCAAGGGCTGGAACTCGAAGACGCGCTCGCGCTCATTGAGGAAGTACAATGATCACCCCATCGGGCAGGCGTATGCCTGCCCGATGCGCTTGCTGCTATGACGGAGACGCGCGTCCCGATACCGACCTTAGAAAGGTTAGCTATCTACCTGCGAGTGCTGCTGGACGCTCACGAGGCGGGCATTCAGACCCTCTCCTCGCAGGAGATGGAGCAACATTCGGGCATCAGCGCCGCGCAGTTTCGCAAAGACCTCTCCTACTTCGGCGAGTTCGGTAAACCCGGAGTCGGCTACTCTGTGTCGGGGCTGATTGCGTGCATCGAGCGCATCTTGCGCTTAGACGAGGAGCAGCCGATTCTGCTGGTCGGTGCGGGCAACATCGGCGCTGCGCTGGTCGGTTATCCGAATTTCAAGGCGCATCGCCTACGCATCGCCGCCGTGTTCGACAACAACTTCGTCAAAATCGGGCGTCCCTTCGGCGAGCTCATCATTGAGGACATCGCGCGCGTCAAGGAGGTCAACACCGAGATTGGCGCGCGGCTGGGCATTATCGCCGTGCCTGCGCATGCCGCCCAAGAGGTTGCCGATATGCTGGTCGAGGCGGGCGTCACGGGTATCCTGAATTTCGCGCCGACTATCCTGCGCACGCCGCCGCATGTGCATGTGCGCAACGTCTCGTTTCTGCAGGAACTCGCTGTGCTTTCCTATCACGCGGTGGCGGATGCGCCGTGCGTGAACGGTCAAGCACCTCGCGGAGGCAAGGATGGTCTATGATTTCTTAGTGCTGGGCAGCGGGATCGCAGGATTGACCTTCGCGCTGAATGTGGCACCGCACGGCTCGGTTGCGATTCTTACCAAGAAACAGCGCTCCGAGTCGAACACGAACTACGCGCAGGGCGGGATCGCCGCCGCCATCGGCGCGGACGACTCGTGGGAGCTACACCTGCAGGACACTCTGACCGCAGGCGCAGGACTGTGCGACACCGAAGCCGTCGAGGTGCTGGTCAAAAACGGACCCCGACTCGTCCACTGGCTGATTGAGCTGGGCGCACAGTTCGACCGCAACCCTGACGGCAGTATCGCGCTGGGCAAGGAGGGCGGTCATTCGCGCAGTCGAATCGTTCACGCTGCCGACCACACAGGCTACGAAATCGAGCGCACACTGCTGATTGCCGCTCGCAAGACGCCTCACATCACCGTACTGGAACACTATCAAGCGCTGGACTTGATTTTGGAAGGTGGCGCGTGCGTTGGCGTGCAGGTGCTGGACACGCTGACAGGCGACTTGTTCGAGATTCGCGCTAAGGCGGTTCTGCTGGCGACGGGCGGCTGCGGACAGGTCTACCTGCACACCAGCAACCCGCCTATTGCCACTGGTGACGGGATTGGCATGGCATGGCGTGCGGGTGCGACGATTGCGAACATGGAGTTCATCCAGTTTCACCCCACCACGCTGTATCATACGGACGCGCCATCGTTTCTGATTTCGGAGGCGGTGCGTGGCGAGGGCGGGATCTTGCGCCGACGCGACGGTTACCGCTTTATGCCCAACTATGACCCCCGCGCGGAGCTGGCGCCGCGCGACATCGTTGCTCGTGCGATTGACGCCGAACTCAAAAGGACGGGCGACCCGTGCGTCTACTTAGACATCACGCACTTAGACCCGGAATTTGTCCAACGACGCTTCCCAACGATTTACCACACCTGTCTGCAGTACGGCATCGACATCACGCGCGAGCCAATCCCCGTTGTGCCTGCGGCGCACTATGCCTGCGGCGGCGTCTGGACAGACTTGAACGGACGCACGACCATCCCGCGCCTGTACGCCTGTGGCGAGGTCGCATATACGGGCGTGCATGGAGCAAACCGATTAGCCAGCAACTCACTACTGGAGGCGTTGGTGTTCGCCGAGCGCGCGGCGCACCACGCCGCGACGCGCCTCGACGAGCCGCCTCCACAGCCTAAACCCTCGTGCATCACCGCCCAGCTCGCCCCGATTGAACCAGCACCCACTATCAGCGACCACGCCTATAACTGGGACGCTGACCGTCTGCAAATTCGCAAGATTATGCAGAAAAAGGTGGGGATTGTGCGCACTGTTGCACGCCTGCAGGAGGCGCGCTGCGAACTGGAGCAGCTCGCAGCCCAAATCGAAGCAGCTTACCGCCTGTTGACGCCCACAGTCGAATCCTGCGAGGCACGCAACTTAGTTGCATGCGCCTTGCTCATCACGCTCTGTGCCCTTGCCCGCAAAGAGAGTCGCGGACTGCACTATGTGCTGGACTACCCCGAAGCGCGTGCGGAGTTTGCCGCCTGCCCTACCTTGCTGACACCCGCATGAAAAAGATCGACTGCATCATCCGCCCGCATAAGTTAGAAGAGGTCAAAACCGCGCTGAACGAGCTGGGTGTTGCGGGCATGACCGTCAGCGAGGTGCGTGGCTGTGGTAGCAGCCCTTCCGACGCAGGATGGCTGGGCGAGGAAACGCTCATCCGTCTACCAATTCGCCTGCGCTTGGAAATGGTCGTGCCCGACGCGCTGGTCGAACCTGTGGTCGAGGCGATTTTGCAGCACGCTCGCACAGGACAGCCCGATGACGGCAAGATTTTCATCCTGCCTTA
>JANXCK010000212.1 GCA_025060055.1 Fimbriimonadales bacterium
TGGCTCCAGCGCGCACAGCAAGCAGAGAACAGCCTCGCGGTGGCAGGCACCCGATTCACCGAGATTCAGGCGGGGCAATCCATCCAGCGCATCGAGGAGCGGTTTTGGCGTCAAGGTGCGCGTGCCCAGCGCATCGAGATTCTCGCGCCCGCTGCACGGCGGGGCGAGGTACTGCTGTTCCGTGCAGGGCAGTGGATAGCGTACCGTCCTGGCGAGAAGGAGGCGTTCGAGTTGCCCCGCCTGCCTTTGCAAGGCGCACAACTGCTGCAGATCGCTATTGATTTGGTGCAGGCGGGACTGGTGGAAGCGGAGCCGATGGGTGAAGGCGTGGTACTGGGGCGTGCCTGCGTGGTGGTACGATTGCAACTCGTGCGCCCACCTGCCCTCAAACGCCAGCCTCCCGAAAAGCGCGCGCCCTTCCCCGCATCGGTTAGCCTATGGATCGACAAGGAAACGGGTCTCATTCTGCGACGCGAGGTAGCACTTCATCCGAACGCGCCCGCCCTGCGCACGGAAATCACGCGCTTAGAACTCAACCCGTTCTTGACGCCCGAGTTGTTCCAGCTGCCTGCGGATGTGGTTGTGCGTCCGCTTGCAGGCGTCTACCGCACTGTGGAAGAAGCACAGCGAGCAGTCAGCTTCCCGATTCGCGTTCCCAGCTATCTGCCTGCAGGGGCAGAACTGGAGCGCGTGATGGTGCAAACGCGTGGCAGAACTCGCGTCGTTATGCTGCATTACTGCACGCCCACTGCACGGTTCACCCTGTTCCAAGCGTACAAAAGCCCTCACAATTCGTTCGCCTTGAAAAAGCGTCCTGCACGCCGCGACGCCCACTTCTGGCAGGACGGCGATTACTCGTTTGGCATCGTGGGCAACCTGCCCAAAGGCGAAATCGACAAGATTGCGAACTCGCTCAGCCGCGCGAGCCGAAACTGAGCAGAGCTACCCGTCCGATGCCGTAGGGTCCGCCGCAGAGCCGCAGAGCTGCTCGCGCAAATGAGCGAGCGCGCGTGTGTGAATCTGGTAAACCCGCGATTCGGAAATGCCCATCACTTGCCCAATCTCTTTGAAAGTCAGCCCCTCGTAGTAATAGAGCTGAATGACCAGTCGCTCGCGTTCGGTGAGGCTTTCGATAGCGTCGCTCAGGGCGCGCGTCTGCTCGCGTTCCAGCAGCTCTTCGTAGGGATCTTCGGCATGAGCCAGCGTTTCCAACAGGGAGTTGTTCTCGTCTTCGTCGCCGTTGATGAGGCACGCCTCCAGCGAGATGGTATTGGCACGGGCGTAGTCGATGAGCCACTGACGGTATTCGTCGACGGGGATGTCCAGCGCCGCAGCGGCTTCCTCATCGGTGGGTGGGCGTCCCAGACTGGCTTCCAGATGCACCCAGACCCGTTCCAGTTGGCGCAGCTTGTCCCGCGCAGAACGCGGCACCCAGTCTTCTGAGCGCAACGCCTCTAAGACCGCTCCCCGAATCAGCGCAATCGCGTAGGTCTCAAACTTCACATTTCGGGTCGGGTCATACAGATCGACCGCGCGGATGAGTCCCATCACGCCATAGCTGTACAAATCCTCCCACTCCATGCCGTTAGGCGGATAGGGTACAATGCGCGCCACCGTCAGCTTCACCAGGTGGGCGTACTGGCGGATGAGCTGCTCGCGGGCGCTCGGCTCGCCGTAGACCTTGAACCGTTTCCATGCTTCTTGAGTTTGGAATGCGTCCATCATCGTCGCAAGTACCTCCCTTGAAACTCATTTCAAGCAGCCTCCTTTTCGGCAGGTGGCTCGGCATCAGCGGGGGTGTGGTCGGGATGAGGTTGTGCGGGTGAGTGGGGCGATGGTGTCGCCGATTCGGGGGGCATCAGTTGGCTCATCACATACGCCCAGAGCGCGCCGCCAATCCAGCCCACCATGCCGCCAATCAGCCCGCGAACGGTGCAAAGCAGCGGGTCGACACCCGCCGCGATGCCCAGAATCAGCACGAGCATACAGCCCAGTCCGCCTGTGATGCGCGGCACGACCGTCCAGTTCATGCGTTCTCATGCGTTCCTCCAGGGGCTGTGGGCGCGCCTGGATGGGCGACCGTCAGGGCGCGTAGGCAGGGGTGCGCGGCGCACGCACTTCCAGCGCTTCGGCGTAAAGCATCGTGTACGCCTGCGCCGAGCGTGCCCACGACCAGTCTTGGCGCATCACGCGCTGCACCAGCGCACGCCACGCCGTCGTGTCGCGGAACGCCTCAACGGCTTGATACACCGCTTCATACAGCGCACTCGGCTTGTACTCTCGAAACACAAAGCCGTTGCCCGTCGCGCGTGCCGCGTCATACGGCGTGATACTATCCGCCAAGCCGCCCGTCTGTCGCACTATCGGGATTGTTCCATAACGCAGGCTAATCATCTGCCCCAGACCGCACGGCTCAAAACGCGACGGCATCAAAAACATATCCGAACCCGCGTAGATACGGTGCGCCCACGCATTATCGAACCCTATGGTCGCATGCACCTTCGCACGATGGCGTTTGTGCATCGAGCGGAAATAACGCTCATAAGCGGGGTCGCCCGTGCCCAGCAACACCAGCTGGAAAGGCAA
The DNA here is from genome assembly GCA_025060055.1 of Fimbriimonadales bacterium. Classification (GTDB taxonomy): domain Bacteria; phylum Armatimonadota; class Fimbriimonadia; order Fimbriimonadales; family GBS-DC; genus GBS-DC. The sequence continues at coordinate 2,587 of JANXCK010000212.1, forward strand.
CTGTAGCAGTTTGGCACCAAGTGCCTTGATTAAATCCAAGCCCTTCTGGTCGGTCAAGCGTGCCACCAGACCCACGAGGGGTTTGCTGGCGTCAGGCTGCCAACCGCAAGCACGCTGCAACTCGGCTTTGCAAACCGCCTTGCCCTCGATATTGTCCGCAGAATAGTGGGCGGGCAGATGCGGGTCGGTCTCAGGGTTCCACTCCTCGTAGTCAATCCCATTCAAAATCCCCGTAAGGCGACGCTCGTCCGCAAGGCGACGCAGCAACCCTTCCAAGCGTTCGCCGTATTCGGGCGTCTGAATCTCGGCAGCGTAGGTCGGGCTGACGGTGTTGATGCGGTCGGCATAGAGCAGTGCGCCCTTCATCAGGTTGACCTTGCCGTAGAACTCCAGTCCCTCGACATCAAACAGATAATCGGGCAGCCCCAGCATGCCGAAAAACGCCTTCTCGAACACGCCCTGATAGGCGAGATTGTGAATCGTGAACACAGTGGCAATCGAATCGGTGCGCTCGTGGCGCACGGTGCGCAAGTACACTGGAATCAGTGCTGTATGCCAGTCGTTGCAATGCACCACTTCGGGTGTCCAGTCGGCATACCGTGCCAGCCACTCAACGGCAGCCCGACAGAAAACGACATACGCGCGTGGGTCTACGGCGTAGACCTTCGTCGACTCGGTGGCGTTGGCGAACCACTCGCCCGCCTGCATCAGATAGACGCGCACGCCCGACGGCAGCGGGACTTGCTTGAGGGT
>JANXCK010000075.1 GCA_025060055.1 Fimbriimonadales bacterium
CGAGGCGGTGAACGGACATCCCCGCTTCGGCTTCAACTATGACCCGAGCCACCTCGGCTATCAGGGCGTGGACTATGTGGCGTTCATCCGCCGCTTCCGCGACCGCATCTTTCACATGCATGTCAAGGATGTGTGGTGGTCGGAGACACCGCGGCTTTCGGGCGTGTTCGGAGGGCATCTGAACTTCGGCGATTCGCGTCGCTACTGGGACTTCCGCTCGCCAGGGCGCGGCTCTATCGATTTTGAGGAGATTATCCGTGCCTTGAACGAGATTGGCTATCGCGGACCGCTTTCGGTGGAGTGGGAAGACAGTGGAATGGATCGCGAGCATGGGGCACGCGAGGCGTGCGCTTATGTGCGCCATCTCGACTTCGAGCCGTCGCGCGTAGCGTTCGACGCGGCGTTCGAGCGCAAGGGGTGAGCCGCGTTTGCTACTGCGTGTCAGGTGCTTGGGCGAGACGCCCACGCCACATCGTGGCACGGGCATCTTGCCCGTGCAAGTGTCGCATGGACAGTCGTGTCCGTGCCCTCATCGGCGCGGACGCCGACGCAACGCGGAATGTGTCTGTAGCGTCAGCGTCCCGCTGACGAACCGCGCCGCTTGAAACGGCAATGGGCGAGTGCCTCACAAGTGAAATTGTCTTGTTTTGGGCGCGTCGCGGACGCGCCCCTACGAGGCATTCTGGGTAGGGGCGGGTTCCCAACCCGCCCTGCGGAAAAGGGATGATTTCAAGTTGGAGGCACTCAAGTGCCTCAACGATTATACCAATCGGAGTTTCAAATAGCGTAATATTCCGATACGGCTAAAGCCGTTCCTATGCAAACGAAGCCGACCTGCGTCGGCTATAGCCCGCGTAGGCGGGCTTTATCTGCACAGGAACGGCTTCAGCCGTACACAACACTGCGTCATTTGAAATCCCGATCGGTATTATAACCCAACTTGCTACCTATCTGAGATTCCCCACCTGCGGCTCGGAATGACAAGCTGATTTTTGCCCACCGAGCGTTGTCATTCCGAGCGGAGCGAGGAATCCCGCCCACTCAAAATCGGTAGGTAGCAAGTTAGGTTATTATATCGTCTCGTTTCTCCTCATTGGGAGAGGGGCTGGGGGTGAGGGTATTTGGTATTAGACACGGCTGTCCAAGCCACAGGGGGGTTAGCGCGTGCTTCCTCGCACTTCTTCCAAAAACCTCTCTGCCAGCTGCCACGCACGCTCCACATCGTCGGGTGCGAGGTTGCCCTCAATCACCTGCTCCTCCAGATAAGTCTTGACCTGCCCCACCAGCGGACTGGGCTTGAGACCGAACCGTGCCATAATCTGCTCGCCGGTGAGCGGGCTGCGCCACTTCTGCGGCGAGCCCGCCGATTGAACGTGCTGGATACGCGCTCGCAGCGCTGCTAAATCTGCGTGGGGCACATCACAGCGTTGCGCTTTGATGTCCGCCTCCGCAAGCCGGAGCAGCGGCTCCAGCAACTCGCCCGCATCGCGTATCAGGCGACGCACGGCAGAATCGGTCCATTCAGGCTTGTAAAAGCCAGGGCGCATGTGTAGCTTCACCAGCTTCGCGACGCGCTCAGTGGTGGCGTTGGAGTAGCGCAGGTGGCGCAGCCATGCGGCAGCTATCTGCGTTCCCACGCGGTCATGCTCGTAGAAGTGAACCTCGCCGTGCGCGTCGACCGTGCGCGTGGCGGGCTTGCCCACATCGTGCAGCAGCGCCGCCAAACGCAGCTCCCACGCGGGCAGCTCCAGTCCATGCGCATCCACGTACTCCACCGTCTTCAGGCTGTGCCCCCACACATCGTAGAGGTGATACGCGTTCTGCGTGCAACCGACCATCGGCAAGAGCGGCTCGCCAAACTGGTGCAATAAGCGTGTGTCTAAGAGCATCTGCAATCCCGCTGCTGCCTGAGGCGAGTCCATCAGGCGCGTGAACTCGTTCTGAATGCGCTCAATGCTCACGATGGCGAGTCGCTCTGCCTGCTCCAGAATGGCGTGGTAGGCGGCGGGGTCAATCGTGAAGCCGAGTTGCACGGCGAAGCGCACGGCGCGCAGCATCCGCAAGGGGTCTTCGTAGAACGTCTCGTGCGGGTCGCGCGGGGTGCGCAAGATTTTCGCCTGCAAATCCGCCAGCCCTACACCGAGCGGGTCGACAATCGCGCCCGTATGGAGGTTTTCCAGCAAGGTATTCACGGTGAAATCGCGGCGCAGGGCATCCTCGCGTAGGGTGGCAGGGCGCACCTGCTGCGGCTTGCGACTGGCGTCGTGGTACGACTCGGCGCGTGCCGTGACCAGCTCCACGAGCGTATCGCCAATATGCACCACCGCCGTGCCGAAGCGAGGGTAGGTCACGGGGTGATGGTCGGCAATGCCCTGCTCATACAGGAACTGCGCCAGCGCTAAGGCGTCGCCTTCCAGCACGAGGTCAATGTCGTTGGGTAGGGGGCGTCCGAGCAATTTATCGCGCACATACCCCCCCACGAGGTATACCTTGCCCTCGTAGGGCGTGCCTGCTAAGCCCGCGCGGAGACGATCCAGCGTTTCGGAGAGCATCGGTCGTCTATGGGCGAGTATACCTTGTTGCGCTCCCGCTGCAGCCTAACTGCACTACATCGCCACGCCGTCACAGACACTCCGAGCCGTCGCATACCGACGGCACGAATGCCGTCGCACCTGTCGAGGCGACGACTTTGCTGTCGTCGCCGACGGCACGAGTGCCGTCGTACCGTCGCGCGGCGAGGACACCAACGCCTACTTGGAACTGTTCGCACCCCTTCCGTGAGGTTCCCCCCAGCACAGAGGGGGGAGCCTCACAGAGGGGTTGCCCTGCGCAAGGGGGTGATTCGAATCAGCACCCTTGCCCGAAGCGGAGCAGCACTATCAGCAAGTCGGCGTCGTTGACGACGCCGTCGTTGTTGGCGTCGGCGGCGTTTGCACCCACCTGACCAAGCGCAAGCAGCACCAGCAGCAAGTCGGTGTCGTTCACGCACCCGTCGCCGTTCAGGTCGCCCTCAACGGCAAGCGGGTTGCGTGCGACAACCAGCACGCCATCGCCTCGCAGGAACGCGAACTGCCGCCCTGTCGGCGAGAACTCTATCCGCCTTGGAAATGCGTCCGATGTCCAGCTGTCAGTTGCGGCGACACGCGGACCCGTCTCGTCGTCGTACAGCAGCAGTTGCGCACCGTCGTCCACGCGCCAGAAGCGGATTGTCGCGTCAGGCTCGAAGGTGGCTACTATCGCGCCATTAGCAGACATCGCTGATAAGCTGTAGGCGGCGTAAGCTGTGGAATAGCTCGCGTTGACGAAAGGCTGGATATTGCGCAGGAGCTGGAAATTTGATGTGCGCCACACATACGCGCTACTGCTCAGCAGAGCGACGCGCGTACCATCCGCAGAGAACTGCACGCGCCCGCGGAATACGTTCTGCACTCCCTGCGAAAACAGCAGCGCGCCGCTGGGGAAGCTGCGTACTTGGAAGGTATCCGCCCACAGCGCGACTTGCGTTCCGTCGGGCGACAGCGCCACGGAGGCTACTGCAGGTTGCTCGTACACCACTGCGCCGTCCTGCACGCGCCAAACACGCACGACGGAATTGCCTGAAGACGCTTGTATGGGCAGAGCCAGCAGTGTGCCATCACGCGAGAAGACAGGCTCTGTGTCAGGGTCGTGACTGGTTCGATATCTCACGAAGGAGCGCACCAATTCCCCATCGGGGACGCGACGCAGGTTCAACTCATATGTGCCAAATTCCGCGTCAGGAACCCGCTCTACAGTCGCTACCAAGCTATTATCGGGCGAGAGGCTTGCCTGCGCAACCTGTCGCTCAGGCGCGATCACGCGCACAGGCGTGCCGTCAGCAGCGTTGCGCAGGACGACGCCTCCAGAGCTGAGCGGGGTCACTATCAGCGTCCCGTCTGCGGAATAGGTGAACGACCTGATGCCTGCACGTGGGAGCTGGCGCGCCAGAGTGCCTTGGGGCACATTCCAGATAGTCACGGGGTCACGCGACCAGGGTTGTGTAATCGCCAAGAGCCTACCGTCTCTCGAGAACGCGGTAAATCCTACCGCAGGAATTGTGGCGATGAGTGCGCCGTCTGACACACGGTGCAGCCGAGACTCGCCACTGATCTGAACGCACACGACCAGCGTACCGTCGGGTGAGAACTTCGCGCTCCATCCTTGCGCCAGTGTGCGCTCCAGCCTGCCGTCCGCAACGCGCCATAAGCGTACCGCTTCGTCTGCGCCTGCAGTGAGCAAGAACGCGCCGTCAGGCGAGATATCGACGCTGTAGGCTCGCCCCGAATGCGCCGCTGGGATCGCACGCACCACTGTGCCGTCCGCAATCCGCCACAGAAACGCCGAACCGTCCTCCGTGCTTACGGCAAGCAAGGCACTATCGCGCGAGAACACGAAATCCTGCACGGCTACACGCCTGTTGTTCGGACTTCCGAGCACAGCCACTTGCTCGCCTGTGTCGACACGCCACAAGGTCACAAGCGCGTAGCCGCGCCCCCCCGTCGCCAAGAGCGTCCCATCAGGCGAGAACGCCACATTCTGGTAAGGAATAGCATAGTGCAGTCGCGGTTGAATAGTGCGCACCAGCGTGCCATCCGCAACGCGCCATATCTGTACTGTGCCGAAGTAGCACGAGATTGCCAGCAGCGAGCCATCGGGCGAGAACGCGACGCCTGTGGGGAAGTCAAACTCAGGGTAGGTGCGGAAGGTGCGCACTAATGTGCCATCGTCCGCGCGCCAGACCTTGACCGTTGAGGACAGGCTGGCAAGAGCAAGCAGGTTCTGAGTGGGCGAGAAGGCGAT
>JANXCK010000226.1 GCA_025060055.1 Fimbriimonadales bacterium
CAGCGCGAGAATCACATGCTCCCACCCGTTGGGATTGCCCACCTGCGCCCAATATTTCTCTAAATGCCCGCGCACCAGTTTCACCGTGCCGTGCAAGTTCTGGATAGGGTCGTAGGGGTCGACCACGCCCAGCCCGCGTGCGGTGCTGGGCATCAGTTGTCCCAGTCCGGCAGCGCCTTTAGGTGAAGTGGCATCGGGATTGAACCCCGATTCGACCAGCACAATCGCCACGATGAAGCGTGGGTCGACGCCGTAGTGTGCGCTGAAGCGCAGGATAGCCCACGCGATTTGGTCTGCCATTTCGGGCGAGAGGCGCGGATTACGCCCACGAATGAACTGCGCGTAGACGGGCTGGTACAGATGCAGATTTGCGCGGAAAGTTGCCCAATCGGCAGCGGGCGGCGGCTGCTGGCGCGGGGGTATCTTAGGGCTTGAGGCACGGCTGTTCAAGGCGTGGCGTGCAGGCGGACGCGCTGCGTGCTGCCGTTTCGCCTGCGCACGCTGCTGCGCCTCCCACTTAGCCACCACACTGGCGAACGCAGCATCCAGCAAGCGGTAGGTGGGCGTGACCAACTCGCTCTCGCGCTGCACCTCCACAAGCGCACGCACGCGCACCTGCCCATGCGTGAGCCAACTGTGCGCAGCGCCAATCTGGATAATGAGACTGCGCCCTGGTTCGATCTCCATCAGCACTGATCGCTGCTCGCCGACGGCGATGGAGCCAACCACGGTGCCCTCTACTTCCAACACGCGCTTGCCAACGGCGATTTCCAGCCCCGCAATCGGCGTTACACTCTTGACTTTGTGCGCCGCGCGCGTCCTGAGATACGACTCCAGCTCTTGTGCCTGTGCGCTCATCAGCAACGCGCACAGCATTCCCAGACTCAGCCCTCGCGCCATAATTTAAGTATTCCATGCAGGGGCGTGGTTTTCCTGCTGAGTGGTCTGGACAGCAATATCAATCAAGGCTCAAATGATGCAGAATTCCATACGGCTGAAGCCGTTGCTGTGCAGACCAAGCCCGCCTACGCGGGCTGAAGAGCCGATGCAGGTCGGCTTGGTTTGCACAAGAACGGCTTGAGCCATGTTTCATTTGACACCCCAGTCGGTAAGTGCCTCAAAAGTTAAAAGCCCCCTTTTTGACCCTCACCCCCAGCCCCTCTCCCAAGAGGAGAGGGGAGCCGAGTTCCCCCTCGCCCTCTGGGAGCCAGGGTTTCAAGTGGCGCAGTTGCTGGCGGAGACGCCGATACTACGCGAGGTGCGCTCGTAGCGTTAGCGTCTGGCTGACGGCATCACGGCATTTGCTACACCTTGGTATTCCATCCGGCTATGTAGACATTTCACTGTGCATAGAAATAGTCCCGCTTCCCATACGGAAAGCGGGACGAGGATAGCAGATAGGTGAACCGAGCTTCAGCGACGGCGTCGCCGCAGAAGCAGCCACCCAAGCGCAGGCGCGAGCGCCATCAGGCTGGCAGGCTCTGGCACGGTAATCTCCAGCCAGGTGCCGCCTTGGAAGGCGTACTCGCCCCACTCGGTGAGTCGCTCGCCGTCTTCTAACGGACCGCGCCAGCGCGGCGCGCCTGGCACCCCATTCTCGAAGGTCGGGTCGCCTTGGCGGTAAAGATAGCCGTAATCGCCATAGTGCATGTCGAACACAAAGAGCCGCCAAATACCGTTAGGATTTCGTCCTTTGAAGGCACTGAGCGCCTGCAGCGGGCGATAGTCGCCGTTGTAGGGCGCGCTGCCGTCTTGTATCCGTGTCGTCGCCTCGTCGGTGAAATAGGTGTTGTCAAAGTTGTCGAAGCGTGGTGGAGCGCCAGGAAGCTGGTCGCCGTCAAAGAGCAAGATTTCTGTTCCGAACGGCGCACGCAGCACAATAACCAGGTCCTCGACCCAGGAGTGAACCATATCGATATTGATGTTTACATCGTAAACAACCAGACCTGGGGCAAAACCTGTCACCGTGAAGGTGAAGACGACCCACTCTCCAGGGCGGCTTGCGGTCTCACCTGGGCGGCGCGGAACGCGCCCACCGCTATCCACTTGAAAGATACGGGTGTCATATTGGGCGAGGGCGGCGGTTCCAAGCCCAACGCTCAGTACCGTAGTCAGTCCGATTTTCAGCACAACAGATTTCATGGTTATCGCCTCCTCAGGTATGCCAGTTCCTCAGAATGTCACCACTGCCATGTGAATCTTCTGAGGAATTCGTCACGTAGCAGTGACAGGGGCGAGCGGTCTTCGACGGAGCGACGATCGCGTCGGAGGGTCACGATCCCATTTTCTCCACTGTAGGCAAGCTCGCTCCCATCGGGTGACCAGTGCGTCCAGGTCACAGGCGGATTGGTTACATCACTGCCTCGTACGAACCAAGAAGTACGGGCAGCGTTATAGTAGGATATTTGAAGATAATTTTCGCCATATACTCCCGCATAGGCGCGCCCATCGGGAGACCAAGAAGGATACCTGTACTGGTACCTTGCACACTCGGGGAAGGCGCGTGTGGGGGCAGGGAAAGGATTGTTCTCCCACAATCGGCGACACTCGTTATGGATCGTGTTACCCCTACCGCTCTGATAGAAATAATCCATATCCCAGAAACGATTGTCGGGACGCCACGCCGCCCTGAATAGCTCATAGATCTTCCAGTCCTGCGGTGTGTTGTTATCGCCAAATCGACAAGAATTGTAACTGGTTGAATCCGCCACTCTCATGCTTGTGTTCGCGCGGCGAACATGGATCTCGAGCCATCGCCAGCAGCCCTCGAAGTTGTAAGCATCGAAGGCATACAACACATGCTCGCTCGGGCTAACTTCCAGTATGTTAAGTAGAACTTCTGGGTGGTTCACCTCCACGAAAATGGAATCTTGCCCGTCTGTGAACTGTAATTTTTTGATGGTGCGACTGCCATAGATGTAGTACAGGTTCGCGCCATGATGGGCAAGAGCAGGGGTATCTATGACCAGGTTCAACTCTCTTCGGGCGAAGGCTTCTGCACGCCCAAGAGGACCGCGCCGAATCTCGAACATGCCGCCTGGGTAGACCACCTTCGAGACGCCCGTCCATATTTGATCATCGCCGATGATATCGCGATGGACCATCAGTTCACGCACGGCGTAACCTGTTTTGAGCGTCTGCCAGTCCATTGGGGCGCCAGCGCGGTCGGTGGTTCGCACGGTGTAGGATGTTCTAAGTATGTAGCGTTTTGCCCCTGACGGCCCGAGGAAGGGATTAATACCCATCAGCAGCGCAGCCGTGCCAGACACTAATGGCGTGGCGAAGGAGGTACCTGATGTGTCGTTAAGAGTGCTGTTGGGATCGTCTCTGCTGAACCACTGTCCACCTATCAGGAAACGATCGCCTCCCGCCGCAAATACATCCGTTCCCGGCGCGGCAATTTGCACGGAGGCACCCCAGTTGGAGAAAGGCGCTCGCTGATCGTCGTGCGCCCAATCATACCTCAAGGGGTGAGGGTCATTGTCTGGTCCTCCAATCGCGCCGACGGCGATAACATTCGGCAGTAAGCCTAACGAGCCAGCGACATCGTTACCGAAATCGAGACGACCATTCCCGTTCGCATCTTCACCTGCATCCAGTCGGTTGTTCAGGTTCAAATCCTCGAAAGGATGGATAAGGTCACCCTCATTGCCAGCAGCGGCTACCAGCAGAAGCTTATCGCGGAACAAATTGAGCTGATGCGCGATTTTGCGTAAAGCGATTCGCATCGCCGGTGGAGTTGGCAGGGACGAGTTAACATGCGATCCCAACGAGGCGTTTATAATCTTCGCGCCTGTGAGGGTCGCCATGTTAATCCCAGCGAGCCAGCCCGTGACGCTGTAAGTGGCATCGCCTGGCTCCTCCAAATCTGCTCTGAAACGATACACCTGGATTGTGTAGGGCATCGGATTGTGTAGCAGCCCATTGATTCCCCGATCGTTATGAACCGCGTCCAACACATTCCCGTTACGCGCACCAATCAGACTCGTCACACGAGTGCCGTGCTGATAGGGAATATCAGTATCGCCGAGGTCGTACGCTTGGCTATCGTCGAAAGAGGCAGGCAAGGGGAGTATCTCTTCACGCCCTGCGATACGGACGCCTACCCTGTGTCCGTAGACCACCTTCCTCAGGTCGACTCCCGCGAACTCGCGATGGTTGTGGTCGCAGCCGCTGTCCATCACCGCTACCTTCACATGATACAATGCTGCCCGTCCCGTGTCGATTATGCGGTTGCCATTTCGGTCTTCGCCAGGATCTAACTGACCGTTGCCGTTCGTATCTTCCGTGATGAACCGCTCGATCAGGTTCCATGCGCCTGGTGCCTGGATGCGATCGGTCGCCCACACATCCTCGCGCCCATTCAGGTGCGCGTTGTAATTGTGTCGATAGCGATCCACCACATCCACATCGGCAAAGCGCACTTGCCTCAGCTCCAGCGCGAAGTCCTGCCAGACTTCCGCCACGCGCGGGTCGCGCCCCACCTGCGCCATAATCGCCTCCAGCGCTTGCAGGTCTCTCGGCGCGCGGCGCAAATCCAGTACATACGAGTTCGTGACGGGGAAGTGACCCACCAACTCCGCGCCGATCCGATCGGCAATCTCCAGCGCCACATTGAAGCTCAGAAAGTCTTTCAAATCCACAATCAGCCGGTTGCGCACGATTTTCAGCCCGCCTGACTCCTCGAACTCAGGGCGTATCGTGGGCTTCGGCTCCATGTAGGGCACGATAATCGTGCGCTGCACGGGGTTCGAGACGCGCCCGAACGCCAGCATCAGCCCCTGCTGCTGTTTCATTCGAGCGATTTCAGCCTGCACAGCGGGCGATTCACTGCCCTCTACCACGCCAATCTGGGTCTGCAGCGCGCGCAACGCGGGCGCGTTCACGCGACTGACCACTTTCACCGGACCGCTCTGCGCGCCAATCGGCACGCGCACCACAATCTCGTTAGGCGTATGGCGCTCGACCACTTCCGCCACGACGCCGGGATGGAACACTACCACCGCTGTAGCGTCACTACCAAGGTTCTGCCCCAGCAAGCGCAACTTCCCGCCGATGCCCACGATTTCAGGCGCGGCGGCGCGCACCACAGGCGCAAGCGAAGGGGCAACAGGAACACTGGGTGGAGAAAACTGGGGATAAGGCAACGCCGACTGCGCTGCCACAACGCCAAACGCGCCACCGATGACAGGCGCGATGAGTAGCCCCAAAATACTCCTTCCAAACCGCATCGCAATTCCTCCTCTGTGGACGCCTGACACTCGCCCATCAGACGCCCTTTTCTCAAGACTCGGATTGAACAGCATCCGTTGCAAGCCTGGAGAACGTCCCACCAGCTTCCGCGTGAGATTCGCATATCCAAACCGCATTCGGCAAACTGTCTCCAATAGTTAAGAATCGTAAGAAGGTGAAAATCGGACACTCAATGTCTCATGAAGTACGGATCAGAAAGCGCGGATTTACGGCGTGTCGCAGTGAGAGACTGTTTAAAAAAGGGCATGAACCCGACGGCTGAAACCGTTCTTATGCACACGAAGCCGACCTGCGTCGGCTCGTAGCCCGCGCAGGCAGGCTTGGTTTGTACAAGAACGGCTTGAGCCGTCAGGTACATCACCATATTTCTTAAAACAGTCTCTAAGAGACTGTTTAAGAATGCGAGCGGGCTTTCGTAGCGTCGGCGTCTCGCCAACGCCCCCGCGTGGCACGGGCTTCCAGCCCGTGCGTCCGTAGCACGGACAGTCCTGTCCGTGCCTGTGCTTGGACAAGACTGTCCAAGCCACGGGTGCTTGGGCGAAACGCCCAAGCCACGTCCGTCGGCGAGACGCCGACGCTACGCGGTACAACTTCTTAAACAGTCTCTAAGAGACTACGCCTTTTCGAGGCGAGCGACACGCTGATTGTGTAGGCGCAGCTGCAAGCGATAGGTGTAGATGTTCGGCGAAGAGCCGCACGCCGCGCGTTCAGCAGGTATAATTTAGCCATGCCAAACGCTGTGCAAGGAATCAGCACATTCTCGATTGTGGGTGCAGACCCGCGCACGGGCGAGGTGGGCGTGGCGGTTGCTTCGAAATTCTTAGCGGTCGGCTCGGTTGTGCCGTTTGCACAGGCAGGTGTGGGCGCGGTTGCCACGCAGTCCTACGCGAACACCACCTACGGGCCGCGCGGGCTGGAACTGTTGCGGCAAAAAGTGGAGCCACAGAAAGTGATTCAGCGACTGACTCAAGCCGATCCGCAGCGCGAGCGCCGTCAGGTGGGTATTGTCGACGCGCAGGGACGCAGCGCGACCTTCACAGGCAGCGGCTGTATCCGTTGGGCGGGCGGAATCGCGGGCAAGCACTTCGCCGTGCAAGGCAACATCCTCACAGGCGAAGCCGTCGTGAAAGCGATGGCGGAGGCATTTCAGAAAACCGACGGCGAACTCGCACTTAGACTCATGGCAGCGCTGGAAGCAGGTGAGAAAGCGGGCGGCGACTCGCGCGGCAAGCAGTCGGCGGCGATTCTGGTGGCGCGCCCTAAAGGCGGCTACGGCGGCTTCGACGACCGCTACATCGACCTGCGCGTGGACGATCACAAAGAGCCAGTGCAAGAACTGCGCCGCCTGCTGACTTTGCAACTGCGGTTGCGCCTGCGCGAACGCGCCTATCGGCTCTACGAGGAAAAACGCTATCAGCAAGCGCTGCGCTTATTCGCGCAGATGCTCAAAGAGACACCCGATGACGCCGTGCTGCACTACGACTACGCTTGCGTGCTCGCCCTTACGGGCAGTCCCAAAGCCGCTGTCCGCCACCTGAAGCGTGCCTTCGAACTCGATCGTACCCTCCTGAACTTCGCCAAAGATGACCCCGACCTCAAATCGCTGCGCAACGACCCAGAGTTCCAACAAATGATGCAACGCTAAGCACAGGAGGACACTATGCCAACCGTCTATATCCCAACCGCGCTGAGACCGTACGCGGAAAATCGCGCCTCGCTGAGTGTGGAGGCGTCCACCGTCGGCGAGGCGATGCAAAAACTAATCGAGGCGTTTCCCAAGCTGCGCCAGCATCTATTCAAAGAGGATGGGCAACTGCGCAGTTTTGTGAACCTGTATCTGGGCGATGAGGATGTGCGCCACCTGCAGGGGCTGGACACCCCGCTCGCGCCCGACGCCGAGCTGACGATTGTGCCCTCCGTCGCAGGGGGCAGCACGGCGACCGTTGAAAAGCCCGAAACGCGCAGCATCATCGACGAAGCACGCTTGCAAACCGTCAGCCTCTCGCAAGAGGAAGTGCTGCGCTACAGCCGCCACCTGATTATGCCCGAAGTGACGATGGAAGGGCAACGCCGCCTCAAAGCCGCGCGCGTCTTGCTGATTGGCACGGGCGGACTCGGCTCGCCTCTCGCGCTCTATCTGGCGGCGGCGGGCGTGGGCACCATCGGACTCGTCGACTTTGATGTGGTGGACTATACTAACTTGCAACGGCAGATTATTCACTTCACAAGCGATGTCGGACGCCCCAAGCTTCAGTCCGCTATCGAGAAGATTCAGGCGATTAATCCCTTTGTGCATGTAATCCCGTTCGAGACGCGCCTCACTTCGGAGAACGCGCTGGAGATTCTGCGCGACTTCGATGTGATTGTAGATGGCACGGACAACTTCCCCACGCGCTATCTGGTGAACGACGCCTGCGTGCTGCTGGGCAAGCCGAATGTGTACGGCAGCATTTTTCGCTTTGAGGGGCAGGCGTCGGTGTTCTGGGCGGAGCGGGGCCCGTGCTACCGCTGTCTGTACCCTGAGCCGCCGCCACCTGGCTTAGTGCCCAGCTGCGCGGAGGGCGGCGTGCTGGGCATCCTGCCCGGCTTGATTGGGCTGGTGCAGGCAACGGAGACGATTAAGCTCATCTTGGGCGCGGGCGAGCCGCTGATTGGCAGGCTGCTGCTGCTGGACGCGCTGGGCATGCGCTGGCGCGAGCTGAAACTGCGCAAAGACCCGAACTGCCCCGTGTGCGGCGAGAACCCCACTGTGCGCGAGCTGATTGACTATGTGGAGTTCTGCGGGCTGCGCGGCGAAGAGACCGTCGAGACCGACGGCATCCCTTCCATCACGCCGCTGGAGCTGAGACGCCGACTGGAAGCGGGCGAGCCGCTGGTTCTGCTCGATGTGCGCGAACCGTACGAACTGGAAATCAGCCGCCTGCCGAACATCAAGCACATTCGGATGGCGGAAGTGCCTGAGCGCGTGCATGAACTCAACCCCGCCGACGAGATTGTGGTGATTTGTCGCTCGGGCGGGCGCAGCGGGCAAATCACGCGCCTGCTGATGCAGATGGGCTATCGGCGCGTGAAGAACCTCACGGGGGGCATGAACGCCTACGCGCAGGAAGCTGATCCGAGCTTGCCTGTGTATTAGTCCGCTCCTACCAGCTTCGCCGCTTCGCGCTGCAGGAACCGTTTGACCTGTCGCCACGACAAAGCAGAGCGCAGGCGAACGGGCGGCTCCGAGTCGGCGTCGGCAAAGTAGGTGAGCGCGTATACCAGCGACGCGCCTGGCGAAAAGCCGTACTTCTGCCTGTAGAGTTCTACAGCGCGTTCCAGCGGAATGTCGCGCAGCAGCACATAGAGATCCACAAAGTCGCGCCGTGTGCCGCGCTGCTGCACGGCGACCAGTTTCATACAGAGCAGGTCTTCGGGCGCAGCCACAGAGACCCCATAATCGCTCCACACGCGCACAGGTGCAACCAGTGGATAGGGATAGGCGAATAAGCTGACCTTCACACGCCCCAGCCAGCCAATCAGCGTGCTTTCGGCGACGGATGCACCTTGCAGTTCGATACCTTGCGAGCGCAAGCGCGCCTGCAAACCCAGCGGCTCAAACGGCTCGGCGCAGAACCAATCCAAATCAACCGAGCGTCGATGCCCGTAGTAGAGCGCGACAGCGGTTCCCCCTGCGAGGTAGAAGCCTGCCTGCGCCAACGCAGGAGCGGTCGCAAGCAGGGCGCGCCGCATGACAGACGATATCACTTCGGAGTGAAATTTCACCTCGGAGGCCACTGTGGTTCGGGTTGGGCGGCAAGCCACTGGTCGACTATGCGTTTGGGAATCTCGAGCGCATACTGCCAGAAGCGCAGCGTGCGAGGGCTGAGACCGCGCCCCTGCCGCTGAGTAAGCCATCGGCGTAGGCGCACCTTGCCATAATAGCGCACCATCCAGCGCAACGCTTGCAAATCGCCATGCTCCATGATGCGCAGGCAGATGTAGCTCTGATGTCGTTCGGGCGAGAGCGTGTGAAACGCCGTGTCCCAAAACAGGGGGCGCAAGAACTCTGGCAACGGTGCATTCGCTTTCGCGTGCGTGCGTCGAGTGCGCATGCCGTAAGATTATACCTATCAGGGCTTCAAAGGGGATAAGGGCTACTCAACGCAGTCTCTGCTCCCGAGGCAGGTGGGCTGAACGGCGAGGGTGGCGGTGATAAAGATTACCCCCCTCTCAGGGCGAGAGGGGGGCGGCGGAGAGGGGAGCAGGCAGAAGGGAGGTACTTACTTGCGGTTGGGAGGGAGGATGACCTTGTCGATGACATGAATCACGCCGTTGGTGCATTCGATGTCCGCCTTCACGACCTTCGCGTCGTTGATACGAACGGTGTTTCCTCGAACGCGGATACGAATCTGCTGACCTTGCATCGTCTTGGCGGAACGCAGCTTCACAACATCCTTAGACATAACCTTGCCCTGAACCACATGGTAGAGCAGCACGCGGCGTAGCGCCTCCTTATCCTTGAGCAAGGCGTCTACCTGGCTCTTGGGCAGCTTCGCGAAGGCGTCGTCGGTCGGGGCGAACACAGTGAATGGCCCCTCGCCGCGCAGTGCCTCGACAAGACCAGCCTCCTGTACAAGCTTCACGAGCGTTTTGAACTGACCTGCAGCGATAGCGGTATCAACGATATCCTTCTTCTCGGCTTCGGGTTCCAGCCCCGCGTAGCCGAACAACACACTTGCGAACAGGACGGCAGGCAAGCCCCACATCCATCGGTTTTTCATAGTCGCCTCCAAGTGTTTAGCGTGGCAAAATATTACCTCTGGCGCAGGGGGCGAGTCTGTGATTTGAATCACAGTCTGGCGAATCAGAGACTTTTTCGTCCGCTGGTCAGGATTGACCCCGTCGAGGCGTGGGGTAGTGCCCACGCTGCCAGCGCGAGCGCAATCACAAGGTCATCGTGGGTGTTCCCTGCGCCTTGCAGTCGTGTGCCGCGTTCGGTGGGCGTCGCCTCAAAGTGGTAGAGTTCGTTCAGCAGCGCGGGGTCGGGCAGCAGTTGTAGCCTGCCTTGCTCCAGCATGAGTGCGAGGTTCTCAATTAGGTTCTGCTTGAGCGCAGGTGTGAAAGCGATGCCTTCCGCACAGGGCACTCCCGACTGCTGCAACGCCTCCAGCAAGGGGTCGCCGATGCCCGTGCGGTCGCACAACACGCGCACGGGGTTATGCTCACGCAGCTGCTGGGCAACTGCCTCAACTTGCTCCTTCCACGACAACTGCTGCCAGCGACGGATGAGGAGCAGTTTGGCTTGGTTGCGTGTGCCTTGTACAAGCGCCAGTGCAGTGAAATCGCGATATCGCGCCCAGTCCACGCCTGCGACGACGAGACCGTCGCTGGGCAGGTTCAAAAGCAGGGCGCGGTCGACCCATTCGGTGCGAAACACTTGCCCCGCCTCGTCCAGAAACTGCGCACCGTACTCCACTTGGAACTGACGCTGGGTCATCAGGCTTGCTTGCATGCGCAGCATCGTGGGGGAAAGCAACGGGTTGTGCCACGAGGGACTGCGCAGGCTCCACACGCGAATTCCGTCTTCCTGCCCTTGCTGGTAGAGGCGATAGAAATAGTTTTTGCCGCGTGGTGTGGAGACCAGCGCAATCCTGCCGCCCGTGTCAGCGAGCATAGGCATCAGCACTTCGGTCACCACAACTTCGGGCACATAGGCGGCTTCGTCCACGATGATTAGATGTGCCTTGCGCCCGCGCAGCAGTGTCCCGCCACGCGCCCCTGAGCGTGCCCATAGTCGCGATTGACCCAGCGTAAGCGTCGGCGCGGGAGTACGCCGCACGGTTGGGCGCACCCCTGCACGATGCAGGAACTCTAAGGCGCGTTCAAATCCCAGCGACGCTTGCTCCTGCGAGGGCGCAACCAGCAACACTTGGCGCGGCGCGCCTCCCAATAAAGTGCGCACGATCTCCGCAGCAATTACCTCTGTTTTGCCCCACCGCCTGCCACACGCCAACACGCGCACAGGTGCATTCGAAGCCAAGAACGCCTGCTGCCCCGCATGGGGACGCCAACCCGAAATCACAGCCAATCACTCCCCTGCAGGAGTCTGTCGGCAGGAAAGCAGGCAGGCAACCTGAATCCCAAAAGGGCATGTGGGTTGCAGGGGTCGACGAGGCAGGGCGCGGACCGATTGCGGGACCCGTGGTGGCAGCGTGCGTGGTGCTGCCGAAAGCGCATGGGGTCAAGGGTATTGCCGATAGCAAGCGGCTCAATGCTGCGCACCGTGAGTATCTGTTCGCGCAGATTCGGCGCGAGGCAATCGCGTGGGCAATCGGTGTCGCCAGCCCGCGCGAAATTGAGCGACTGAATATCCTGCAAGCAACCCTGTTGGCGATGCGCCGCGCGTTGCTCAACCTCCACCTGACCCCCCACTGTGTCCTTGTCGACGGGCAGCATACTATTCCGAACCTGCCGTTACCTCAGCGTGCTGTGGTCAATGGCGACGCCACCGAAGAAAGCATCGCAGCAGCGTCCATCCTCGCCAAGGTGGTGCGCGACCGAATGATGGACGAGTTAGACCGCCTCTACCCCCAATACGGGTTCAGTCAACACAAGGGCTACCCGACGCCGCTCCATCTGGAGCGACTACAACAGTTCGGCATCTGCGCTGCTCATCGGCGCACTTACGCGCCCGTCGCCCAGTTGAGAGATTGCCCTGCCTGTACGGGCTAACCGACCGACGCAGGTCGGCTCCGCTTCGTGCCAAGCAGCAGGAACCCCGCGTTGCGTGTGGAACCGTCTGGCTATGCGTCCTATCCAATGCTCGGCGCCGGGGCGGGCAGGAATCATCGGCAATCCCAGCGACATGTACGGCGGCACCGTGATTGCGTGCGCAGTGCCGTTGAGAGCGCGTTGCACGCTGGAGCCTGCGACGCGACTCACTTTTCAATCGCGCGAGCGACTGATTACGCCCGACACGCTGGAGCTGCAAGGCGATGAGTTCGACATCTGTCGGGCAGCGCTGCAGGGGCTGGGTTTTACTATTGAGAGTGCGCCGTTCGCCCTGCGCATCGAGACCGACATTCCCGCGCAGGCGGGCTTAGCAGGCTCCTCTGCCCTATTGACGGCGATTGTCGCGTGCCTGCTACGCTACCGCAACACGGCTTGGCACACGCCGCACATGCTGGCGGAGCGCGTGCGCCGCATCGAGGCGCATCAGCTGAAAGTGGTCTGCGGTTATCAGGACTTTTACATGGCGGCGTTTGGGGGGCTGAACCTGATGGACTTTCGCGACAAGGAGCTGCTGGGCAAAGACCCGACGGAACCGATGGCGAGCGTGGAACCGCTTCAAGGCTACCTGCAGGGCGTTGCGCTGCCGCTGTGGCTGGCAACCACAGGAGGCAAGCGGTTTTCGGGAACAGTGCACACGAACCTGCGTGCCCGCTGGGAGTCGGGCGAGGCAGCCGTTGTGGAAGGCATGGCGCGAGTGGGCAGGCTCGCGCGTGAGGCGAAAACCGCGCTGCTCACACGCGACTGGAAGCAGCTGGCGTACCTGATGAATGAGAACTACGCGATTGTGCGCGAGTTAGGCGGTAGCGGTGAGATGCTCGATCGGCTTGTTCAGGTCAGTTTGCAGAACGGCGCGCTGGGCGCCAAGCTCGCAGGCGCTGGTGGCGCAGGGGGCACAGTCATCCTGCTCACGCTCCACCCAGAGCGCACGCTACCCGCTGTGCGCGAAGTTGCCGAAAGGATTATGCCCCTCGCCCCGCACGCGCCCGGAGCTGCTTAAGTCCCTACTCGTTGTCGGGACGGAAATGCCACGGATAGCACCCGTCTGCCCAGAAGTACATCGGGTTGCCGTTGCGTGAGTAGAGGGCATACACATCACGACGCCAGTCCGTGCGTACAGGATGCTCGTTCCGTCCCAGCGGATGCCAGCGCGTCGAGCCATCCACATAGGTGAACACAGCGCCCCGTGCATGGATCCACATCGTGCCCTCTACGGGGTGCAGGTAGCCGAAGTGCGTGTATTCATCGCCGTAGAAGTTCTCGCTGGTGACAGGCTCGCGACTGCGATGGCGGCACGGTTTGTACATGCACGGCACGGCGGGGCAGAACAAGTAGGGACTGGTCACCGCGAATCCGAGCCGTGCTGCCTTTCCGCGTCCCTCCCACCAAAGAATCACTTGAGTCGGGCGCACCACTTGCGCAAGAGGATAGTGGTGAAGCAGTCCGTTGTAGGTATACGAAACCGCTACGGGCGCAACGCGCGGATTCGCGTAATCCTGTTCCACGCCATCGCCATGAGCAACCTGTTCCATCGCGGACGGGCAGCGGTAGATATCAAGGCTCTTGATATAAGGCACAAGCGCGTTCGACCAGTGCATCCGAAAAGCGTTCATGCGCGGGTCTGTGTCGGGGACGGTGCGCCGCCAGTTGTAGGGCACGGGGTAAAAGCTGTTGTAGTACAAATCGCCAATCCGTCCCAGCCCGGCAGGGAAGGTCTCATCGTAGTCGTTGAGGTACAGATGCACCGCTGCTCCCAGCTGCCGCTGATTACTGATACACACAGCT
This sequence comes from Fimbriimonadales bacterium, assembly GCA_025060055.1. Taxonomy (GTDB): domain Bacteria; phylum Armatimonadota; class Fimbriimonadia; order Fimbriimonadales; family GBS-DC; genus GBS-DC. The sequence continues at coordinate 13,810 of JANXCK010000226.1, forward strand.
CGCCGCCCCTGCTCGCGTGCCTCGGCGAACACGGGAAACAGAAGCGCTGCGAGAACCGCGATGATGGCAATCACCACCAACAGCTCAATCAAAGTAAAGCCACGAATGCGCATTCTTATTCTCTCCATCGCCCTTATGGGGCTACTCTATCTCGCGGATCTGCATCGGCGGCTCGGCGTTGAGCGACTCGCAGCCGTTCTCAGTAATCGCGTACACATTCTCGATGCGGATGCCGAACTTGCCAGGCAAGTATATGCCAGGCTCAATCGTGAAGCAGTGCCCTACTTCTAAGATGCCCTCGTAGGTTTGAGCAAGGTAGGGCGGCTCGTGAACGGACAGACCGATTCCGTGCCCTGTGCGGTGGATGAAGTAGTCACCGTAGCCCGCCTTTTCAATGACGCGGCGCGCGGCGGCGTCCACCTCGCGGGCGGGCACGCCAGGCTTGGCGACCTCGCGGGCGCGCATGTGCGCTTCGTACACGATTTCGTAGATGGCTTTCGCCTCGTCGGGGGCGCGCCCCACGCTGGCAACGCGCGTGATGTCGCTACAGTAGCCGTTGTACACGCCGCCGTAGTCGATAATCACCACATCGCCTTTGCGCAAGGGGCGTTGGCTGGTGGTATGGTGGGGCATCGCGCTCATTTCGCCCGCTGCCACCAGCGGAATGCCGAAAGCGAGCTTGGAACCGGAGTCGAACAGCGCCCGCTGGATGGCAATCGCCACTGCCCACTCGCTGTAGCCCTCCACACAGCGTTCCAACCCTGCGGCGAGCGCGTCGTCGGTCAGGTGGGCGGCTTGGCGCATGCAACGCAGTTCCTCTGCGTCTTTGACGGCACGCACGCAGCCCATCAGCTCGCCCCCGCGCCGAAACAGCGCCGCAGGCAACGCCTCTTGCAAAATCAGCAAGAACGCGGCAGGCATCTCGTCGTCGACGGCAATCGTGGCGGTTTCCAGGTCGTAATCGCGCGTGCAGGTTTCAAGGGCGCGCGTGGGACCGTCCGAGTCGTGCCACACATAGCGCGTCTGCCAGCGGGCGGGGTTTGTGGCGGTGCTTTCCGCGCTGAGCGCAGGCGTGAACCACACAGGATCGCCCTGCTGCGGCACGAGCAGGAACATCAATCGCTCCAGTGGTGGCTCTGAAAAACCACTGAGATACTGCATGTTCACCTGCGTGGACGCCAAAAACATATCGACGCCCTCGCGCAGCATCGCCTGCTGCAACTTGCCTACGCGATTGCGATACAGGCTCATCTCAGCCGCCTCCTATGCGCACCATCAGCCAACTGTCCAAGAGGTAGTACACGCGCCCGATGAGCAACGCCATACGCGCCATCACCGTGTTGCCGAAAATCGCGCCTAAACCAATCATCAGCAGCCATCTACCCAGAGTTGCCGTGCGCTTGACTGCCCCCCGATGCTCGAACGAGAAAGTAAAATAGGTCAGCACCGCCAGCAGGATAACCACGAAAATCCAGTTGTTGAGGATGGTGGAAATGTATATCTCGCCCGTTGAGTTCGGGGGATACCACAGCACTTTGCTCAGCGCACCTTGCAGTTGGGGCAAATACCGCGAGGAGAACGCTTGAAAAGCAAGCCCTGCCGATGCCCCTATCAGCGCCCCAATCACGATGCGACTCACCCAGCCATATTTCTCGTTGTAGATAAAGTAAAGGTACATCCCGAACGGAACCACGAACGAGAGCCACCAGATACCATCCTGACGGATTGGCTCCCACCAGAACCGATAAATCACATCGACCAAGTTCGGTCCCAGCGCGTAGCCTGCCGCCAAGCCAACAAACATATGCTCGAAAAGTCGGTAGAAGGGGTTCTCGCGATACAGAATAGAGTAGATCGCGAGGGTACAAATCGCCCCAATCCAGATGCTAGTCCGTTCGAAGTTGAGTGGCAGGAATGCAAGTAGCCAATCCATACGCGCTCCTCCTCAGCTGCGGCTGCGACGCTGCATAAACATCGCGAAGTTGCCCAACAGGATGAAAGTGATAATCAGCACATGCGAGAACTGGATGGCGTTGATAAAGCGTGTGCCCAAGCCCACAATGCCCAGCAAATGCTCGTACTCATACGCGCCCTTCGCGCCTGTAATCATGCCCAGAATCTGCTTGGAGTCCAGAAAAGTATACGCTTCCGCTGCCATCACGGAGGTGGGGCAATAGATGATTTTGAGGTCTCGTGGGCGGAACGAGATCCACGCTGTGAGCGTGTCGCTGGGTGTGATGTCCACCACCAGTTTGTAGTCCTTGAGCGATTTGATGCCTCGCATCACTTCCAGCTGCTGGATGGGCACGCGGCGCACATCTTGGCGCACGGCTTGAGCAATGTCTTCGCTCATACCTTTCACGGCTAAGACAATATCAGGTGTATAGCCGAAGTGCGCCCAGTCTTTGCCTTCGACATAGCCTTGCTCGCGTGTGAGACGCCGTGCAAGGCGGTGGGAAATGTCCCGCGCGGGGGGTGTGAACGAGATAATCGTGAAGCGCAGGCGTTTGCGCATCAGGTGGCGCAGCACCGCCTCGAACTGCGGCTGGTTTTCGGCAAGCGTGCCTGCGCTCCAAGTGGAGGAGACCATCACAATATCACCGGGTTGCAACGCCTCTATGGTCTCATAGAAACTGCGCACGGCGGGGGGTATATTCGGTTCCAGCACCACGCGCGCCATCAGCGCCCCCACGATGTTCACCGCCAGAATCAGGTACAAGATTCGGCGGTCGATTGCCATCATGCGGCTCCAGAGGGTGCGTTGCTCCATACCAAGCCTCCTTAGGTGATGCCGCGCTCTAAGCTGAGCCACAGGCGGATTGCCATCGCCAGCGCGCCAATCCCGACGCCGAACTCAATCGCGCGTTGCACAGGCGCGTTCAGCACGTTCAAAATCCAGTTGGCGACTTCAGGCAAGCGCAGGCTGTAGAGAATCGTCTCCAACGCGAATGGGTTAGTACGCATCTCGTCGGTCATCATGATGGGCAAGCCGATAGAGTCGCTGATGAACTTGCCCAGCGGTACGATGCCAATCATCACGATCATTGCTGTGAACATCAGGATGCTGGCTTCCACCGAGCGGATGCGGAACGCGCGATACGCCGCCGAGAAGATGTAAAACGCAATCAGCGAAAACATCGTGGCATCCAGTTGAACCAGAGTGTAGTCGAAGAGCAGGGTGAAGGCGCGTTCCAGCAGGGGGGTGCGCTGCACGCCCAGCAGCCCTTTTTCGGCGAGCGTGTTCCAGACGCTGAAGAACGCCATCGTGACAAAAGAGACCAGCAACACGATGCTGTAGCCCCACTGGGCGCGGCGTTGCACGGCGTTGCGCAGATGCAGGCGTATCAAGCCGTATGTGCCCAGCCCCAGCGAGAGCGCCGTGATGACCTGCAGCGAGCCTTGCAACCGCTGGAACGGGTCTGTGAGGAAGTTCTTGCCCGTCTTTTCGTCGACGGGCAAGAAAAACTCGGCGGCGAAGAACAGTCCCGCGATGAAGGTCACGAACGCAATCAGCAGATAGCGTCCGCGTGGGGGCAGGGTCTGTAGCAAAGGAATCAGCGCGAAGATCAGTATCGCCGCCCCAATCATCCAGAACGCAGCCCAAATGTTCTCTCTGGTATCAAACATCGCTTAGCCTCTCCCCAGCACTTGGCTGAGCCACTGCATGAAGGGCTCCCAGCCGCCCGGCTTGCCCAGCAACTGAATGACGGGATGGTTCGGTCCCAAAATCGTGCTAAGCACGGCGCCTCCAACGACCAGCGAACCGAATGCGAGTTTTGCCAAGTCTTGCCCGACCATACTGCCCAACAGCACCGGTTCGCGGCTGATGTACGCGCTGGTGGCGTAGAACTCATCGCCGATAATCGTGTAGTCGCACGCTGCCACGAAGAACGGCACTTGGGTAAAGCTCACCGTGCCTGCAATCTGCACGGCGCCCACAATGTTGCCCGTCTCGGCAAAGATGAGCGACTCGGCGAAGAAGATGCCAAACATAAAGTTGGCAGCGACGCGCTCGCGCTGGAGCAAGCCCGCCACACCCGATGCGAACGCGAACTGCTCCGAAGATAGGAACCGAATGCTGTCGGGGTCATACAGGTCGGGGCGTCCTGCCTCGTTGTAGGCGTCCGAAATCGCCTCCTGTGCCACAGCGTACACTGTCGGGTTCGCTGTCAGCAGGCGCATCGGCGTGGCGAACCGCGCAATCTGCTTCGTAATGTACTTGAAAATCGTCAACGCCTGCACCGCTTCCACGCCAAACGCCGTCAAGCCCGGAATCATCGTGACGGGGCGTCCCAGCTCGGTGGAGCGTCCAATTGCCTCGTCGATCGCGTCCAGCCCTGGAATGCGGCGAATGTAGAGCTGTTTGCCCGCGCGGGCGCGCCAGATGTTAATCAGCACCGCCGCCGCAATAAAAACAATGATGAACGCTGCGAACCAGTTGTCCTGCGCGTGTTGGTAGCTGCCCATGCTCACTCTCCCGACGGTTGTGCGCGTTTTTGCTCCTCCAGTTCCTCGATGCGCTCCACCAGCCGATCCCAGTTCTCGCGCTCGCTCATCAACTGTGTGTAGACATCCACTCGGTCGAAGCCGAAAAACGGCGCCAGAAACGGCGAGAACACGATTCCCGCCTGCGCTCCGATAAACGCGAGCGGTTTGTTCAGCTCCAGAAACAGGATGGCAGGTGCGCTAAGCCCGCGCTTGACAATCTGCTGTGCCAGCGCGTCAATCAGCGCCTGTTTCTGTTCCTCGCTCAGCGGTTCCTTCCAGAACTCGCGCATGGTCTCTTTTGGACACGGGCGTGGACACCTGTGCCACACTAATTGACGCACAGGTGTGGACACCCGTACCACGATGGGTTTATGCACGGGTGTGGACACCCGTGCCACGCTTCTTTTTCTTGGCTTTCGTCTCGCCCAGTGCGTGGGCGCAGTGCGTGCGGACGATGTTCTCCACCTCGGCGCGGTGGTCGCCGTACCACAAGAAGACGCCGCGATAGGCATTCAGGCGCGTGGGGTGCGCGAACGGGCTTAGCATCACGCCGTCCTCGCCCCACACGACGCGCTTGACGCGCTCCCAGCGCATCAGGCGCGGCGACCAGCCACGCTGACGCACACCTTCTGCATTCGCTTCGTAGCGGATAGGCAGCAAGTAATCCGCCGTCGCGCTCCAGAGCATCCACAGCGCCGCCAGCCCGAAAATCCAGTGCCCCATCAGCCACGCGCCCAGCACTGGCGCGCCAACGAGCGCGAGCATAATCACAGGCCACCGCTCCGGCTGCCGCCGCGCCAGGTGTACCTGCCACCGTAAAACCGTTGGTTCGCTGCTCATCGTCTGAACGCCCAGATTCCCGCTCCACTTGGTGCGTTTTTTAGTTCACCCGAATCGCCGTTTCTCCTGCAGGTTTCTCACGGAATAGCGCGGCGAAGGCAATCCCTGCCACTATCGTAATCACGGTTGGCACAAGGAACACCATCGTGTAGTTCGTCACGCCGTCCTGCGTGAAGAAGTCCTTCAGCCAGCCCGCGAAGAAGCCGCCAATCAGCATCCCGACGCCCAGCACCGCCACATTAATCAACGCCTGCGCGGAGGAGCGCACATCACGTGGGGCAACCCTATCGGTGTAGATGAACGCCACCACGAAGAAGAACACATAGCAAAAGCCGTGGAGCGCCAGCGCCGCCACTGAGAGCCACACAGTCCACGGCGCTTGTTGGTGAAAGTGCCATGTGAGCGCGAAGACGAGATAGCGCGCGGGCCACGCGAAAATGCCCAGCAGCATCGCCTTGCGCACGCCCCACACAGGTAGCACCGCAGGCAACATCAGCGCAATCGTGAAAATCTCGGCTATTTGGGCGATGTTCATCCACGCGGGCACGGTTGCGTCTGTAATCCCCACCACAGGACCCGCCGCGCGCAGGAACGGCGATGTGAGCTGGTAATACAGCGGCAACTCGGTTGCGACAATCATCGCGATGATGAAGAAGACTCGGTAGTTGGGGTCGCGCAACAGCACAAGCGCTTCGCGAAAAGCTAAGGGGTCGGCTGCCTCTTCTTTAGCGGGCGGCGTGTTGGGCAAGGTCAGGCATGCAAGCGCCGCCACCAGTGAGACCGCCCCTGCGATTACAAACAAGTCAATCGCGCCCCACTG
>JANXCK010000231.1 GCA_025060055.1 Fimbriimonadales bacterium
TGGTCGCTTGCGCGGCGTAAGCAGGCTCTTCGCTGAGCGTCTTCTCGCGCGCAATCAGGTAGAGGAACAAGCCGAACAACGGCTTTGCGGTCAAGTCTGCGAGGCTGTAGCCGACCTGCAAGCCCACCTCGCCTGCAGCGCCGCCGATACCCACCATCGGCGCTAGATATGCCAGCGGGTAGAACAGCCACGAGATGAGTAGCAGCGCGCGCGTCGTGCCAATCAACTGGTTCACGCGCGGCGAGAACTTGGCTTCGGCAATCGTGCGTCCCAGCTCGCCATACAGCACATACAAGATGTAGACGAACGGGATGCAGCTCAGCACGAACCAAATGCCGCGCACCGTCATGTTCTCACGCTCTATCTCTCCGGGATAGCCCAGTGCCAACATCACCACTGCCGCAATCACCAGACGCGCAATCAGGCTGTTGGTCTTGGCACGCGGCAGCGCCATCACATAAATTAGCTCCGTCAGCAGCAGCGGCACCGTGATAATCCAGTCCGCGTACCGATAGAAGTCGTTGAACGGCTTACCCGACGGAGCATAGTTGCCTGCCTGCGTCAGCACATACGCATCCCGCCAGCTCTCGAAGATGCGGAAGTAGTGATAGCAGGCGATGAACACCACTAACGCGGAGAGGTAGAGCGCGATATGATACTTCGGGGCAACATAGCTCCGAGCCATCAAGAAAAAGATGCCCGAAGCCCCCATCACCGCTACGGTGAGGGATAACACATTGAATACCAGCCAATACTGAGTGTACGATAGTTCTGGCAGGTTCATATCGCACCTCCTCATGCTTATATACCCGAATCATGTAGGGGCGCTTCCGTGATTCGAATCACAGAATTGTTAAGGGCGTGTGAAGGTATGCTCTTGGTGGTGGTCTCGATGGATGCTCGCTTTAGGATGCGAGGTTTCACGCTGATTGAACTACTGGTGGTCATCGCAATTATTGCGATTCTGGCAGCGATTTTGTTCCCCGTGTTCGCACAAGCACGCGAGCGCGCCCGTGCCACGCAGTGCGTTAGCAACCTGCGTCAATCCGCAACGGCAGTCCTGCTGTATGTGCAGGATTATGAAGACACCTTTCCTGTGAACCTGTATTTGCAGTTCACCGCACAAGGACCGTGCGTGTTTTCATTCTATCAGGCGTTAGTGCCTTATCAGAAGAACGGCGATATTATGCTTTGTCCATCGGATACTAAGCGGGTCAGCCCTGCGCTGGCGTTTCGAGTGGCTGGGTTTCCGCCGATTTGCCCGCCTGTGCTGCCTGAGTTCAGCTACACGCACAACTACGGATTGATTGACTTCGGTCTGGACAACAACCTGTTCCCCAACACGGGGCGTGCTGTCAAATCGCTGGCGCAGGTGGAATATCCTGTGGAGACCGTGATGATTTACGACGGCTCGCTGGCGTTGCCAGGCGGTGCGTTCAGGCAGTTCGATACGCCAATCCAGGCGCGCCATTTCGGGCTGGTAAACGCCAACTATGTGGATGGGCACGCGAGAGCGGTGCGCACGCGCCCGCTGACCGACGCCAACGGCGTGCAGCTGTCGGGACGCACGCTGGACAACCGCCACACTATCTTCGCGTGGGTGGTGGCGGACGGCGGACCTTACGACGGCAAGATCCAGTTTCGCGGCGTGCCCTACAAAGACGCCAACGGCGCGTGGCGCCTGCTGGACGAGTAGAGCAGGTATGCTTATATTGTGTGAAGCCGCTGCCGTTCTCAGAGCTGGTGCTGGAGCCAGCGCGTCTACGACGCGCGCTGGAGCAGATGCTGGCGCGTTCCAACCCGCCTCAGTCGCTGCTGATCGTAGGCATACCAGGACTGGGTAAGCGCACACTCGCCCGCTCACTCGCCGCTGCGTGGCTCTGCCCTGAGCGCACACCACAAGGGCACTGCCAGATTTGTCCTGTCTGCCAAAAGTGGTCAGAAGCGGGCGAGCATCCCGACCTGCGCGTGCTGAAGCCCGACCCCGACCAGATTAGAATCGACGCAGTGCGCGAGACGCGCACCTGGGCAAGCTTTGCGCCTGCCGTGGCACCGCTTCGGTTCGTGATTTTGGAAGAGGCACACCGCCTGAACCCCGCTGCTGCGAACGCGCTACTAAAAACCTTAGAGGAGCCGCCCCCTAAGTATCACTTCATCCTCACCGCGCCTGCCAGCGACTTGCTGCTGCAGACCATTCTGTCGCGCTGTCGGATTGTGCGGATGGGCGTGCTGACTACCGAAGGGGTGTACCAGCATTTGAAGACACGCTTTAATTTGCCCGATGCGACACTTCAGACCCTTGCCGAGTTCTCGGAAGGAGCGATTGGGCGGGCAGTTCGTTGGGCGCACGCGCTCCAAAGTGACTCGTCGGCACGCGAGAGCCAATCGGTACGGAGCGAGCTGGACGCGCTGCAGAGTCTGCTGCAGGTGTTTGCGCGGCTGGGCGAGGCATCGCTGGACGAGGCGCTGCGCTTGGCATATGAGTTCCGCGAGGCGTGCAAGGCGTTGGAGGGTGGCGCAGAGGCGCGTTCCCCGCGCGCCGCGCTGGCGCTGGGGCTGGAGTACCTGATTCAGTGGTATCGCGACAGCCTCGCGCTGGGCTACCCGAACGCCAGCCTGCGGTTCAGCTCACACATGCAGGCGCTGAGCCAACTCGCGACGCGATTCCGCGCCGCCGAGCGCATGCGCGACTTGCAAGCCATTACTGAGGCGCGCCGCGCCATCTTAGGCAACGCAAACGCGCAGATGGTGGCGGAGCACCTGTTCATTCAGCTGCTTCGGACTTAGCCCGCGCCGCCGACCACCTTGCCGGGGATGCCTGGCTCGGTCATCTTGAAGGGGTCAAACACTTCCTTGATTTGTTCCTCGCTCAGCAGTTTGCGCTCGCGCACCACCTCGATGATGGAGCGTCCCTCGCGCAGGGCTTGCTTGACCACTTCGGCGGCGGTCGCGTACCCCACATAGGCGTTCAACGCAGTGGCGAGGCTGGGGCTTGTCTCGGCATACCAGCGACACTTCTGCTCGTTCGCCACAATCCCACGCACGCACCGCTCGTCTAACTGGCGTAGCATGCGTGTCATAATTTGAATCGAGAAGACCGCGTTGTACGCCATTAGCGGCATCATCACATTCAACTCCAACTGCCCTGCCTGCACCGCGTAGTCAATCGCGGTCGCATTCCCAATCACTTGGAAGCAAACCATGTTCGCCATTTCAGGGATGCTGGGGTTCACCTTGCCAGGCATAATGCTGCTGCCCGGTTGCACAGCGGGCAGGGTAATCTCCGCGAAGCCTGTCAGCGGTCCCGAAGAGAGCAAGCGTAGGTCGTTCACGATGCGGGTGAGTTCCAAAGCGAGTGTGCGCAGCGCGGAGCCGACCAGCTGAATCGGCATTTGGCTCTGCATTGCCTCGCGCAAGTCGTCGGCGGGGCGAAACGGGATGTCAGTCCACTCGCGCAGCAGTTCCACCACGCGGAAGCGGTACTGCGGGTGCGTGTTCAGCCCCGTGCCGACTGCGCTGCCGCCGATACCAAGTTCCTCCACCGCCTCAGTGGCGAACTCCAGCACGCGCCGACACTTGCGCAGCGTCGCTGCATACGCCGCGAACTCTTGCCCCAACCGAATGGGCACGGCGTCTTGCAGGTGCGTGCGCCCCGACTTCAGCACATGGTCGAACTCCTTGCCCTTTTGGGCGAATGCGTCGGTGAGGGCGTCTAAGGCGGGGAACAGCTCGCGCAGCGCCAATCGCGCTGCGATGCGCATCGCCGTCGGGAAAGTGTCGTTCGTGGACTGCCCAAAGTTGGGATGGTCGTTGGGGTTCACAATCGTGTAGTCGCCCTTTTGCCCGCCTAAGATTTCGATGGCGCGGTTCGCCAGCACCTCGTTCACATTCATATGGAACGAAGTGCCCGCGCCCTGATGGAAGATGTCGGTGGGGAACTGGTCGCGTAGCTTGCCCTGCAGTATCTCATCGGCGGCTTGGATTAGCGCGCGTCCGATAGGCTCAGGCAGCAAGCCGAGTTCGGTGTTCGCTTGCGCCGCCGCCTTTTTGAGCAGCACATACGCCTCGATCATCAGCGGGGGTTCCGTGATGCCGCTAATCGGAAAGTTCTCCTGCGCGCGCAGCGTCTGCAAGCCCCAATAGACATCGGCGGGTAGTTCACGCTCTCCTAAAGCGTCGCGTTCAATCCGCATGCTCATCAGCACAGCCCTCCAGTAGAGTGTACCCATCGGAGTAGGTATAATCCCCCCCGATGCTGACACCAGAGGTACGCAAGATGTGGGGCGGGCGCTTTGAGGGCAGCCTCTCGCCCGAGGCGCAAGCCTACTCTTTCTCGCTCCAGCACGATGTTCGGCTCTGGAAGCAAGAACTGCAAGCCAGCGCAGCGCACGCGCGGATGATGGGCATCACAGGCATGCTCAGCCCCCACGAGGCGAACCGAATCGTGGACGCCCTGCTCGAAATCCACGCCGAAATCGAGGAGGGCGAATGGTTGCCCCTTGAGGAGTACGAAGACATCCACACGGCAATTGAGGCACGCTTGTACGAGAAAATCGGCGCGTTGGCGGGCAAGCTGCACACGGGGCGCAGCCGCAACGATTTGGTGGCGACCGAAGTGCGCATGTGGCTGCGCGAGCGCACTACGAACCTCGCCCGCGCCCTGCTGGAACTGTGTCAGCGGCTAATGCAACTCGCCGAGCAGCACACCGAAACGCTGATGCCAGGGCTAACCCACCAGCAACACGCGCAACCCGTGACGCTGGGACATCACCTGATGGCGCACTGCTGGGCGTTTATTCGCGACCTCTCGCGCTTGGCGCACGCAGGCGACCGAATGAACCTGTGCCCGTTGGGAGCAGGCGCGCTCGCGGGAACGAGCTTCCCGATCGATCGCGAATTGCTCGCTGCCGAACTGGGTTTTGCGATGCCCGCGCCCAACAGCATCGACGCCGTCGCCGACCGCGACTTCGTCGCGGAATACCTGTTCGTGTGTGCTTTGCTAATGGTTCATCTCAGTCGGCTTGCGCAGGAACTTATTCTCTGGAGCACGCCCGAATACGGCTATGTGGAACTCTCGGATGAACACACCACAGGCAGCAGCCTGATGCCCCAGAAGAAAAACCCCGACATCGCGGAGTTGATACGCGGACGCAGCGCACTCGCGATTGGCAATCTCACCAGCATTTTGGCGTTGCTCAAAGGGCTACCGCTTGCCTACAACCGCGATTTGCAAGACGACAAGCCGTTGCTGTTTGCAACGCTGGATACCGTGGTGCCCTCGATACGCCTGATGAGCGAGATGCTGGAGAAGGCACACTGGCGCGTTGAGCGCATGCGCGCCGCCTTGCGCGGCGACTTCTCCACAGCCACCGAACTGGCAGACTACTTGGTGCGCAAGGGCGTTCCATTCCGCGAGGCGCACCAGATTGTGGGGCAAATTGTGCGCGAGTGCATCCAGCGCGGAATCACGCTGGAAGATTTGACCGTAGAGATGTTGCAGCGTCATCATGGGCGCTTTGAAGCGGATGCGCTGGAGGCGATCGATCCTGAACGCGCCGTGTGCGCCCGTAGCTTGCTGGGCGGTACAGCCCCTGAAGCTGTGCTGAAACAGATCGAGCAAGCCAAAAGCTGGCTGGGGGTCATAGAGCATCAGCTCAACGAGTTGCTGAACCCGAACTGATGGCGGAATGGTTTCGCTCGGAGGCGTGGCGTTTGCGCTGGCTCCCGTTTTTGACGGCAGCGGCGGGCGTCGTGGCGGTGTTTCTGCTGCAAGAGATCCCGATGCTGCGCCGCCACGCGCTGCTGCTCGCGCTACTGGCAGGACTGGGCTTTTTCCTGCCCACTGTACGCCACCGACTGCTTATCCTGTTTGCCTACGGGCTGGGGCTGTATTTCATCATTAAGTCGGTCGCCACCTGGCTGGATTTGCCGTTCGGTGGCTTGGGCATGGTGGAACGGGTGTTGTGGCTGGGGTTGGGCGCGTTGTGCATTTTGAGCGCGTTGGGGATGGGGCGGCGTCGCCCGCCCGCGTGGGCAGCTGCCTTGCTGATGGTCGCGCTGGGGCTGTATTTTGCGAACTTTACCTATGTGCATTATGTGCAGAACAACTGGCTGCAAGTGATTGCAGGCGTGGGGCTGACAGGCGCAGCATTTTGGCACGCGGCAACGGTATGGGTCGAAAGCGAGACTGCGCCGCCCGACACGGCGTAGGTTCCTGTGGTCTCTGGAGACGGTTCTAGGCAGCCTTTAACCTCAACATGGGTTCAGCGCGCTGCGAGGGCGTCGTCGCCACAAGCGGCAAAAAACTCAGTGGCACGGGGCGTTCGCCCCGCGCTTCAGATGAGAGAGTCATCTTATCAGTACAGCTCTCATACCAATCGGGGTTTCAAGTGGCGCAATCTTCCGATACGGCTGAAGCCGTTCCTGTGCAGACAAAGCCCGCCTGCGCGGGCTAATAGCCGACGCAGGTCGGCTTCGTCTGCATAGCAACGGCTTGAGCCGTACAGGACGATGCGTCATTTGAAATCCCGATTGGTAAGTGCCTCCAACTTGAAATCGTCCCTTTTTAGCGAGAGGCGTAGGGTGCAGTGTACGGGCGAGGTGACCTCGCCCGTACGGGCGCGGTTCCCGCGCCCTGCCAGAGCATTCAGAGACGATTTCATCTTGGAGGCACTTATTAGACCTCTGTAACGACCACCACGACCATCGGGCGACGGCTCAGGTGCTTGCGGCAGAAGCGGCGCAGCACCATCGTCAGTTCCTCGCGCACATTGTCCCAGTCGCTGATTTCGGCGGGCGCCATCTTGCCCAGCGTCTCTTGAACCGCCGCG
>JANXCK010000234.1 GCA_025060055.1 Fimbriimonadales bacterium
TCCCCCTCTCCCACAGCGCGGGAGAGGGGGCAAAGGGGGTGAGGGCAGATTTACTTCTTGCGGCGGCGCAACCCAATCAGACCCGCCAGACCTGCACCCAGCGCTATCATGCTGGCTGGCTCAGGCACAAAGCACGCGCCACGCAGATTCAGCGTGTATGCGGGGTTCGTGAAAGCAGAACCTGTACCAGTCCAACTCGCAACCACTCGATCGGGGTCGGCGGGGTTGGACTGGTGGATTGCGCTGAAAGGAGAACCGCTGTACCTGACCTGTTCTGCGCGTTTGGGGACGATTTGAACTTCGTAGGAGTTATGACTTCAGCGTCAGGTCCTCAGCGCTTAGGGTGGGATGCTGACGAAACGCACGGGGTGTTTTGCCGAACCGTTCGCGGAACACGCGCGAAAAGTGGCTTAGGCTCAGATAGCCCACTTCCAGCGCAATTTCCGACACGCTGAGGTTCGTGCTGACCAGAAGCGTTGCGGCGCGGCGCAGGCGCAACTCCGTCAGGTACTCGGAGGGCGAGCAGCCCATCGCCACGCGGAACAACCGCTGGCACTGGCGCGGACTGACACACAACTGCTCGGAGACCTTCTGCAGCGCGTTCGGGTCGCTCAGGTGGCTCTGCAGGTACTCCAGCGCGGCGCGCAGGCGCGTGTCGTCAGGCGCAACCACCACCTCAGGCTCTGCAAAGCACAGAAACGCGACCAACTCGCGCAGTTTGCCCTCGTAAAACAGGCGCAGGCTGCCCACAGGCGGCGGCATGCGCAGCGACTCGACCACGCCCTGCAGCAAAGGGTTGTCCACCAGCAGATAGAGCGTGCGGGGCAGCGCCGCCTCGCCGCGCACGAACGGCTGCAACTCAGGCAGCACCCGTTCGACATCGGGCAGCAGCAACCCGCGCAGGTACTCTGGCGCTAAACGCACAATCAGGTGGTGATGCAAATAGCGCACATCGCTGCGCAGCGTGCGCGGACAGGTCAGATGCTCTGCATCGGGCGGGCGTAGGCTCAACACGAACTCCGCCCAGCCCGAGTCGCTCTCCCACTCCTGCACGGCGAGCGGGTCATCGGAATAGAACCGCCGTTCATACACCAGCGCGTGCGCACTGCGGTGCAGCAGGCGCGTGCCTGTTGGCGCGTCGGTCTCCGTCCGCGACGGCAAATTCGTCGCCATCAGCGCATAGGATACCCGACGATTGGGCTGTTTTTTGAATCCCGCGTCGGCAGGAGTACCCAAATTCCGTTCGAATCGTCTAACGGAGGGCGATGGGCGCGGTGTGCAGGGTCTTGGAACGCAGATGGGTGGTGTGGCTGACAGTGGGGCTGCTGAGCGCAGCATGCACGCAGACGGCGCCGCCGACGCTGGCGATAGGCGCGTTCGAGGGCAACGACGAGCCGCTGACCCAAGCGGTGCGCCAGCAGGTAGTTCAGCTGCTGAGCCGTTCCACCCATCTGCAGGTTGCCGACCGCGCCCAAATCCGCGCGGTGTTGCAAGAGCGACGCCTGCGCGAGCTGGGGCTAACGGGCGAGCCTGAGGATTCTCCAGCGCCGCTGGCGCCTGCACACCGCCTGCTGCTGGGGCGGGTGAGCCTTGTGGGAAGCCAAGTGCAAATCGAACTGAGTTGCTACGATGTGCGCACGGGCACGACCTTGACAGGCGGCTCGGAGACCCTTTCGGGCGCGCGTCAGGAGTGGGAGTCGCTGGCGCAGCGCGTGGCGGAGCGCATGCATCGTCGGCTGACGGGCAAGTCGCTGCCCGTGAGCTTTACGATCGAGCCGCTGCCCGATGAGGGCGTCCCGCCTGAAACTGACGCCCGCGATTACTTGAGCAGCCCCTACCACGCCAGTATCGAGCGTGCGCTCCAGCGCGGCTGGATGCGCCTCTACCCTGACGGGACTTTTCGCCCCGACGAGCCTGTGAGTGGGGTTTATTTTCAGGCGTTGCTACAGCGGCTCAAGGCGCGTTTAGGTGGCACGCCCGACTACATGCCCGAAAAGCCTGACGAGACCCTCACCTGTGCGCAGGCAGTGCGCTTCTTGGCGCAGCTAAGCGCGAATCAGCCCCGTGCCTCGTACCTACATCCGCCTGAGTGGGCGCGACGCGCCTTGAGTCCGAGCGAGCTGCGTGCGCCGCTCACGCGGGCACGGCTCGCCGCGCTGCTGGCAGGGCTAATGCAAACCGTTCAATCGCGGGAGGCTTCAGAATGAGAACGCTGGCGTTCGTGATACTATGCGTTGGATGGATGCTGGGCGTTGGACAGCCGAGCTGGCAGCCGATGGTGGTGGAGGCAGAGGGTGTTGCTGAGCTGGGCGCGTCGCGTGAGCAAGCAGTTCGCGCTGCGCAACGCCACGCGCTGATTCAAGCCGTCGAGACCGCCTGCGGCGTGCGTGTCGCAGGGCTGGAGGTGGGACGCGACGGCGCGTTGCAGCTGGCGGCACGCCTTGCGTTCGCGCAGGGCATCGTGCTGCGCTGGACGCCCACCGAGCCGCCGCGAATCGGTGACGGGCGCGTGATGGTGCGCCTGCGAGCAGAGGTCGTCCCCGTCAGCCAGCTCACGACCCCCGCTGACTGGCGCGAAGTGTGGCGCACTGTGGGGCATCCGCCCATCGGCTTGCACCTTCAGTTTGCAGGCGACCCTGTGCTGAGAACGCCTACCCAGCACGCGCTGCAGACACTGCTGCAGCAGTCGCTTAGCGAGATGGGCGTGCAGTTGCGCGAAACCGCGCCCGCCAACAGCTGGCAACTGGTTGCCGAAGTGCGCGTGCAGCCGCGCAAGCGCTGGGACGACCCCGACGCGCCCTACGGTACGGGCGACCTGTTCGCCAGCTGGAAGGTAAGCCTGACACTTGCCCTGAAGCCCCCTGCGGGCACGCTGCCTGCGCCCCTCAGCCCAACCCCTGCACCTCTCACGCTGCTGCAGGGCGAGGCGACAGGGGTCAGCTCCGTCGGCGACGCGGACGCCGTGCAACGCGCGCTCAAACAGATTCTGCAGCGCACTCCGCCCGACACATGGCGCGTTCCCATCGCCCACCAGTGGGTGAACCACTTGCTCTACGGGGTATCAACTGACCCCGTGTCTCAACCCAAGACGAAGGAGGCTCGAACGAACGATGCGCAACAAACTGTGGCTCGGTCTAAGCCTACTGCTCGCAAGCCCGCCGCTGCACGCCCAAAACAGCGTTAGCTGCGAGACTGCTGTCAGCGGCGAGCATGTGGTTTTTCACAACGGCGCTGTATACAGGTTTCCCTACGGAACCAATACGGTGTTTGTGGTTTTTCACAACGGCGTTGCATACAGGTTTCCCTATGGAATGAATACTGTGATTATACACAAAGATGATAGTCGCAAGGTTCCTGTCGGTGGCGGGTATGTGATCGTGCATGAGGAGGGCGAAATCGACTGGTCAAAAGGCGTGCTGAGCGCGACGGGCGTTGGGCTGATGCCCAGCGATGAGCCGAACCGCGCTCGCGCCTACCTCAAGGCGCGCGGCTATGCCCGACTGGACGCCCTTGCGAACCTGCTGATGCTTGTCAACCGCGTGCAAATCGACGCGCAGTACACAGGCGCAGACTACATCGCGCAGAGTGAGGAGATACGCGCCACTGTGAACGGCTTCCTGCGCGGCGCGATGATTACCGACGAGCGCAAAATCTACATCGAAGGGCAGGAAGCTGTGCAGGTGACGGTCTCGATTCCGATGCATGGACAGCGCGGACTGAGTCAGTTGCTGCTCAAGCCGCGGGCGACGCCTGCGCCCGCTGCGCCAGAGCCGAGCCTGCCGCGCTTAGAAATCACGCGCCCGAACCGCACCCTCAGCGACGCGCCGCTCAGCGTCGAGGGCAACTACACGGGGCTGATTGTCGATGCGCGTGGGCTGAACTTGCAACCCGCGATGGCGCCACGCTTGCTCAAGGTGGATGGCACACCCTTGTACGGCGTGGGCAACTACGATGTAGACCGCGTCGTTGAGCAGGGGCTGGCAGCGTACCACAAAGACCTCGAGGCAGCACGCAAAGACCCGCGCGCGGGCAGCAACCCGCTCATCCTGCGCCCGATTGGGGTATATCGCCGCGCCGTCGCCACCACTGACGCCGTCCTCAGCGACGCCGACGCTGCCAAACTCATCGAGGAGAATAAGCGTACCAAGTTCCTCGATCAGCTGCGCGTGGTGTTCGTGGTGGATTAGGGAAGCGAGGCACAGCAGCGGCTTCAGCCGTCTGTTTCTTATACCAATCGGGGTTTCAGGCACTGTATTGCCCTCACCCCCGTGCCCCCCTCTCCCACGGCGTGGGCGAGGGGGAACTGGCTCCCCTCTCCCGCGCGGCGGGAGAGGGGCTGGGGGTGAGGGTCAGAAAGGGGGCTTCTAATAAGTGCCTCACAGGTGCAATCGTCTCGTTTTGGGCGCGTCCGCGACGCGCCCCTACAGGGTATTTGGGGTAGGGGCAGGTTCCTAACCTGCCCTGCAGAAAAGAGACGATTTCGAGTTGGAAGCACTTACCAATCGGGGTGTCAAGTGAAACACGGCTAAAGCCGTTCCTGTGCAAACTAAGCCCGCCTACGCGGGCTACAGCCGACGGAGGTCGGCTTGGTCTGCATAAGAACGGGTTTAGCCGTCCAGAGTACTGTGCCATTTGAAACCCCGATAGGTATAACTTTTGAGGCACTTGTTAGTGCCGTATCCTTACCGATCGATCTCGCCCAGCACGATGTCGATGCTGCCAATCAGCGCGACCATGTCAGCAATCAGGCGTCCGACCGCCATCTTTTCCAGCGCCTGCAGGTTCATAAAGCTCGGTGCGCGGGTGTGCATCCGATACGGGCGGTTCGTGCCATCGCTGACAAAGTAGAAACCCAACTCGCCTTTGGGCGACTCCACAGGCACATACGCCTCGCCCACAGGCGGACGGAAGCCTTCCGTGTGAATCTTGAACCAGTGGATTAGCGACTCCATCGACTGATCGATCATCTCGCGGGGTGGGGGCACTACTTTCAGGTCGCTGGTGTTGATGGGTCCGCCAGGCAAGCCGTCGATGGCTTGTTGAAGGATTTTGAGGCTCTCGCGCATCTCCGCCATGCGCACGAGGTAGCGGTCATACACATCGCCGTGCTTGCCGACGGGGATGTTGAAGTCGAAGTTCTCGTAGCCACTGTAGGGGTGCGCCTTGCGGATGTCCCACGCGAAGCCTGTGGCGCGAATGGTCGGTCCGCTCACGCCGAGAGCGAAGCACTCTTCGGTGGTGATTGTGCCGATGCCCATCGTGCGCTCGCGCCAGATGGGGTTCTCGCTCAGGATGCCTTCGATCTCGTCCAGCGCGTGGGGCAACTCCTTAAGCAGCTGGCGCAGGCGCACATCGAAACCCGGCGGCATATCCCCACGCAACCCACCCGGACAGATCCAGCTGGGCATCATCCGCACGCCTGACATCATCTCGAACAGGTCCAGAATCTTTTCGCGCTCGCGAAAGGCGTAGAAAAAGATGGTCATCGCGCCCAGATCCATCGCGTGCGTGCCAATCCACACCAGATGGCTGGCAAGGCGCGATAGCTCCGCCAAGATCACCCGCAGGTATTGCCCGCGTGGGGGGATCTCGATGCCCAGAATCTTTTCGATGGAGAGCGAGAAGGCGAGGTTGTTATTGTTTGCCGAGAGGTAGTCCATGCGGTCAGTCATTGGGAGTGCCTTGTAGTAGGTAAGGTACTCGGCTTCCTTCTCCATGCCCGTGTGCAGGTAGCCGATCACACATTCGGCTTTCACGATGCGCTCGCCTTCCAGCTCGCACACCACACGCAGCACCCCGTGCGTGCTGGGATGCTGGGGACCGATGTTGATAACCATCGTGCCTTCTTCGGTGCACTCCATGGAGGTGGCGACCGCCTGCGACGGAATGAACGGCTGACGCATAGCATGCGAATTATACCCGTCGAGGTAGAGTCTATGGCGATGAACACCTTCGGGCATCTCTTTCGCATTACAACCTGGGGCGAGTCACATGGGGGTGCGGTGGGCGTGGTGGTGGACGGCTGCCCGCCACGCATTCCCATCACGCCCGAGGAGATCCAGCAGGAGTTGGATCGCCGTCGCCCGGCGCAGAGCAAGCTCGTCTCCCAGCGACGCGAGAGCGATCGGGTGCATATCCTGTCGGGTGTGTTTGAGGGGCAGACGCTGGGCACGCCCATCTTGATGCTCGTTTGGAACGAGGATGCCCGCCCCGAAGCCTATGAGCCGTTCAAGCA
>JANXCK010000034.1 GCA_025060055.1 Fimbriimonadales bacterium
TTAACCCAACTTGCCACCTATAAGCACCTGATGGAGTAGGCAATCACAAACGCATACACCTTCAACTCAAACCCACGCGAAGACACCGCGTGAACCGAACGCGGCAACATCTGACACAACACACTGAACCCCGTCTCCACCCGACGCCGACGAGACCCCAAGTACCACTCCGCCCACGCAGGACGCTGCGCCCGCATATTGCGCCGACGCAACGGACAAAACACCAGCTGCTCCGCCTCCGCACAGACCGCCTCCTCGGTCGCGCTGGTGTACCCTTTATCCCCAATCACCGTGCTGCCCGCTGGCAACTCCCGCACCAGCGTCTGAAACACCTCAATATCTGCTTTCCCCCCTGCCGCTAACGCCACCTCCACAGGACGCCCTGAAGCGGTGACCAACAGGTGGATACGCAGCCCATAAAAGAAGACCCGCTTCGCGGGAATATAGCCCCGATACGCTTCCCCTTGATAGAGCCGACACCGCCGAATACGGATGTTGGCGCAGACAGGGATAGGCAGACTGTCCACAAGGAACTCGGTAGGCTGTTCGGCGTGTTGGTGGAGGGCAGCAAGCACGCTGAACACGACCTGCCACGCATCAGGGGGCACAGCGTGGATACGCCGACAGAGGCGACTTTGGCTGAGCATCTGCGGGATGAAGCCGTGTTCCCACAGGTAGAGGCGGGCGTGTTCCCAGTTGCCGCCGTAGAAGGCGGCGGCGACGAGGACGACGGTCATCACTTCCGCTGTGGTGAGGCGAGCTTGGGGATGGTCGCGGTGGTTGAGCGTTTTGAGGACTTCGTCGCAGAGGCAGTAGGCGAAGATGGTATACTCTGTCTGGGTCATTTGTGTACCTCCGTAGAGAGTGTACTCACTCTCTACGGGCTTTTTCAAGAGGGGGTAGGTAGCAAGTTGGGTTATGATTTAATTCTGATGGACTGCCAGATGCCTGAGATGGACGGCTACGAAGCGACGCGCACTCTACGCGAGCGTGGCGTTGTAATCCCCATCGTTGCGCTGACTGCGAACGCCTTAGAGGGCGATCGCGAGAAGTGCCTCGCCTGTGGCATGGATGACTACCTTTCTAAGCCGATTCAGGCGGATAAGCTACGCGCGACGCTGGCGCAGTGGCTTGGTACGGCGGACGGCTCCGTCAACACGAAGGCTGCGTAGGCACGCAGAACAAGCAGCGGGCGATTCTCTGCGGAGGGCGACAGCATGCTCAACTACGATTATCTGAACGAGATTACTGGAGGCGATGTGGAGTTCATCGCGGAGCTGCTCAGCGATTTTTTGGCGCAGACGCCTGAGCTAATCGCGCAGATTGCCGCGGCGGTTGCGCAGGGCGACGCCGACTCGCTGGGTAAGGCGGCGCATGCGCTCAAAGGCAGTGCGCGCGCCATCGGCGCAGATGAGTTTGCCCAGCTCGCCTTCGAGCTGGAGCAGGCGGGCAAGCAGGGCAATCTCACCGATGCACCTAACGCACTGCAACGCTTGCAGGCATACTGGCAGTCGCTGGCAGAATACTTGCAACAGCAGCGGGCGGCGTAGCGATAAGTGCTTTGAAGGTCAAAGCCTCTCTGCCTGCAAGGGTTGCCTGCTGCCTTTCGTCGTATACCGATCGGGGTTCCCGATGACGCCATTCGTCGGCGGGACGCTGACGCGACGCACGCGCTCCACATAGCGCTGGCGTCTCGCCGACGACACGACGGCGTCTGCTGAGCCGATTGGTAAGTTCCTCAAGTGTGAAATTGTTCCATTTGGGGCGCGTTGGGAACGCGCCCCTACAGAGCGTTTTGGGTAGGGGCGGGTTCGGAACCCGCCCCGCAGAAAAGGGACGATTTAACCTTTGAGGCACTTATTAGCCCTCAGGCACTGGCACAACAGACTCCTCATCAAATCCCGTTCGATCTTCTCTGAGCCGCCACGAGCGCAGTTCGGTCGGCACGCCTTGCACGACGGAAACAATCGGATACGAGTAATACGGCAACGCGTGTTCGCGGTCGTACTCGGAGGGGGCGGCGGGATGGTCGGGATGGGAGTGGTAGAAGCCCAAGAGCAGCAGTCCCGTTTCGCGGGCGTGGCGTTCTGCCATTAGCACCTGTTGTGGACTGACATAGAAGCGTCGCTCGCGCTCGTCGGCGCGTTCGTTTGCAAGGCGGATAATCTGCTGAATGACGCGCAGTGCGCCCTCCTCCCTGCCCAGCAGGGCGCCGCAGCACTCGTGTGGATACTCGGCGCGGGCATGCTCGCGAATCGCCGCTTCCACTGCAGGCGTCAGCAGCAACTTCATACCGTCTCGTCGTCCCAGAATCGCTCGGACAGGTACTTGTCGGCGCTGTCGCACAGGATGGTCACGATGACGGCGTGCGGTTGCTCATTGCGTCGCTCAGCTTCTTGGACAATCTGTTCGGCTACACGCAGCGAGCCGACAACCGCTGCTGCGGCGGAAACGCCCACCAGCAAGCCCTCTTCGCGGGCGAGCCGTCGCGCCATCTGGTGAGCGTCCTCCGTGCTGATTTCGAGGGTGGCGTCTGCCAAAGTCGGGTCGTAGATGCCAGGCACAATCGCTGTGGGCAGGTGTTTCAGCCCCTCCAAGCCGTGAAACGGCGAGTCGGGTTGCAACGCTATCAGCTGGACATCGGGCTTGTATTCGCGCAGGCGTCGCCCCACGCCGACAAAAGTGCCCGTCGTGCCCAGCCCCGCCACGAAGTGGGTCACGCGCCCTTCCGTCTGCTGCCAGATTTCGACGCCTGTGGTTTCGTAGTGCGCTTGCCAGTTCGCAGGGTTATTGTATTGGTCGGCGTAGTAGTAGCGGTCGGGATTTTCGGCATACAGCTGACGCGCCTTGCGAATCGCGCCATCGGAACTTTCCAACGGGTCGGTCAGGATGACCTCTGCGCCGTAGGCTTTTAGGATGCGCTTGCGCTCTGGGCTGACATTCGCGGGCATGCAAAGCGTGACACCGAACCCCAACGCGGCGCCAATCATCGCGAAGGCAATCCCCGTGTTGCCAGAGGTGGCGTCCAACAGACGCTTGTCGGGGCGCAACTCGCCGCGCTCAATCGCAGTGCGCACGATGTTCCACGCGGGACGGTCTTTGACCGAGCCGCCAGGGTTGAACCACTCTGCCTTGCCGTAGATTTCGACGCTCTCAGGCAGATGGCGCACCACGCGCCGCAGGCGAATGAGCGGCGTGTAGCCAATCAAGTCGACGATTTCCGTCGCCTGCTGCAGCGCATGCGGCAAGCGCATATAGCACGGGTAGCTCATAGTCCGTTAGGATACCTCCTGTCATTTAGCGTGGCTAAATTGTACCCTGTCGCGCTTCCGTTGTTCTGCGTGCAGGGGAAGGGCTGTGGATGAGAGCGCTGCAGCGACTGAGCTACCGATTGGTATAATACCGATCGGGGTTTCAAATGACGCATCGTCCTGTACGGCTCAAGCCGTCGCTACGCAGACGAAGCCGATTTCCGTCGGCTCTTTAGCCCGCGCAGGCGGGCTTTGTCTGCACAGGAACGGCTTCAGCCGTATCGGAATATTGCGCTACTTGAAACCCCGATTGGTATAATACCGATGCCATGCCCGTCGACGGCGTCGACTACGCGGCGCAGCTGGAGAGCCTGCTGGAGCAGATTCGTGCCAAAGGGGTACGCGATGTACGCGTGCTGGAAGCCGTTCGCTGTACACCCCGCCACCTGTTCGTGCCCGAAAGCCACCGCCACTACGCCTATATCGACCACGCGCTGCCCATCGGCGAGGGGCAGACCATCTCGCAGCCCTCGCTGGTAGCGCAAATGACGCAGATGCTGGAACTCACTGGCGGTGAAAATGTGTTGGAGATAGGTACTGGCTCGGGCTATCAGACGGCGATTCTGCGACGGCTCTGCGCACGGCTCACAACCGTCGAACGCTTCCCCCGCCTGACCCTGCAGGCATTTCGCAACCTGCAACTGCTGAATCTGCCCCCCATCACCTTCGTGATTGGCGATGGCACTTGCGGATTCGCGCCCTACGCGCCGTATGACCGAATCTTGGTGACGGCGGGCGCGCCGCCCAAAATCCCCCAACCGCTAATTGACCAGCTCAGCCCCGACGGGGGTAAACTCCTGCTACCGCTGGGGTCGCGCCAGTACCAACTGCTCACGCGCATCACCAAGCACGGCACACGCTTACGCGCGAAAACCTTCGGCGAATGCATGTTCGTGCCCTTAGTAGGCAAATACGGCTGGCAACCCGACGAGGTGGAAACATGGCAACCACACTGACTATCGAGCGCGCACCGCCGATTGTGCGCATCACGCTGAACCGCCCTGAAGTGCATAACGCCTTCAACGAGACGCTGATTGCCGAACTCACGGGGGCGTTCGAGTCGCTGCGCGAGGATGAGGCGACGCGCGTGGTGGTTCTGCAAGGCACGGGCAAATCGTTCTGCGCGGGGGCAGACCTGAACTGGATGGGCAAGATGGTGAACTACAGTTTCGCGGAGAACTTGGAAGACGCCCGTGCGCTTTCTCGGATGTTCGAGGCGATTGACCA
Source organism: Fimbriimonadales bacterium (assembly GCA_025060055.1). GTDB lineage: Bacteria > Armatimonadota > Fimbriimonadia > Fimbriimonadales > GBS-DC > GBS-DC. The sequence continues at coordinate 4,539 of JANXCK010000034.1, forward strand.
CTGCCCTAAGCCCGTCGTGGGGCGCATACACGGCGCAGCGATGGGCGGCGGCGCGGGGCTGGTCGCCGTCTGTGATGTGGCGATCGCTACGCCCGACGCGCAGTTCGCCTTTAGCGAGGTGAAGTTGGGGCTGATCCCTGCCGTGATAACGCCGTATGTGCTGCGCAAAATCGGCTACGGGCACGCCCGCGCACTGTTCCTCACGGGCGAACGCTTCAACGCCGAGACCGCCTTGCGTATCGGCTTGGTGCAGCACGTTGTGCCCGCCGAACAGCTGGATGCCGAAGTAGACGCCGTCGTGCAGAACCTGCTGCAAAACGGACCGAATGCGATGGCGGCGGCGAAAATGCTGCTGCACGCCGCGCTGGTGTTGCCCTCCGACGAGTTGCGCTCGCTCACGATTGCCCGCATCGCTGAACTGCGCGTCAGCGAGGAAGGACAGGAAGGCATTCGCGCCTTTCTGGAGAAACGGAAGCCGAACTTCGGAGCAGCACCATGAGCGTCAAACGAATTGGGGTTCTCACCAGTGGGGGCGATTCGCCCGGCATGAACGCGGCGATTCGCGCCGTCGTGCGCAGCGCGATTTATCACGGGCTGGAAGTACATGGCATCAAGCGCGGGTACGCGGGCTTGCTCCACGAAGAGATTGAGCCGATGACCACGCTGTCGGTAGGCGGGATTATCAATCGTGGAGGCACGATTTTGCGCACCGCCCGCTGCGAGGAGTTCAAAACGCCCGAAGGTCTGCACAAAGCGGCGACGATTTTGGACAAGCATGGCATCGACGCGCTGGTGATTATCGGCGGCGACGGCTCGATGCGCGGCGGCGTGGAGCTGAGCCGTATCTGCCCTGTGCGCATCATGGGGCTGCCTGGCACGATTGACAACGATATCCCTGGCACCGACTACTCCATCGGCTTCGATACCGCCGTGAACACCGCGCTGGAAGCGATTGACAAGGTGCGCGACACAGCATACTCGCACGACCGCGTGTTCGTGATTGAGGTGATGGGCAGGCATAAAGGGTTCATCGCGCTGGAGGTGGGGCTGGCGGGTGGCGCAGAGGCGATTCTCATCCCCGAAGTGCCCTACGACTTGGTCGACTTGCTCGATAAGCTGCGCGACAGCTACGAGCGGGGCAAGACTTCCAGCATCATCGTGGTGGCGGAGGGCGCAGCGCGGGCAGAGGATGTGAAAAAGTTCCTACAGGAGCATACGCCGTACCATTTGCGGGCGCTGGTGCTGGGGCATATGCAGCGCGGGGGCGCTCCGACAGCATTCGACCGCGTGCTGGCGACGCAGCTGGGCGTATTCGCCGTGCAACGCCTGCTGGACGGGCATACTAACGAGATGGTGGGCGTAGAGGGCGGACGCCTCGTCGCCGTGCCGATTGAGTATATCCAAATGGCAAGCAAGACCATCGACCTGCGCAAGCTGGAAGTGGCGAGCATGATGGCGATATGATAAGAACACCCATTAGCGGAGCCAACGCTGTGTTGCCTTCACCCCCTTGCCCCCTCCTGATAAGGGTACATCACTTGAGTTCACCTCCTTCACCCAACCCCGAAATCGCCCCCGCATCCCACACCAACACCCCAACACCACCACCCACCGCCCCAACGCACACACCAACCCACTCCCAAACACCCGCCCACGCGCCACCCCCGCGCCCGATGCCAGCCCCAATCCCCACGCTTGAAATGCCCAAACCCCTGCTCAATCCAACTGCGCATCTCGTACCACGCCCCCAACACCCCCGACGCAGGCAAGTCCGTCAACAAGTACCACGGCTCTTGGGCACACGCCCCCAAAACACCACCAGCGTACAGCGCAACCCGTACCGAAATGTACACCCTTCTACGGCGACCTGCGCGCCCTGAGCGGGGCAAAAGTCCGTCAACGGTCGCGCCTGACGCTGCCACCGCGCCCAAAACTGACCCTGCGGATTGACCTGCCGCAGCGGATGCCAGCCGTAGCGTCGTATCGTTGCAAACAGCCACGCTGCCCACAGTCCCCGATCCGCCAACCCATACACCGCCAACCCGCGCGGCACGCCCGTCGCACGACCGTGAGCAAGCGTTCCCATTCCCAACGCCCCGCCCCGCGTTGGGTTGCAGGCAGTACCCGCCCCGCAACGGGGATTGCCGTCGGATGGCGCACGACGCTGATGACCAGCTACAACTCGCTCAACCCGCACCACTCGCGCAACACCCAGTCCGCGCCATAGTCGCGCACCATCTGCTGCAACTGCTGCGATTCAGGGTCGCTCGGATTGTTGTATGCCAATGCTGCCTGAATTGCGCGGCGGAAAGGAGCTGGATCCTCGCCCTGCTCCGCCAGCAAGCGATACGCGCCCACCAGCCGGTCGTCGGGACGCAACTTGCGCAACGGCTCGCGCGCGACTCGTTCAATCGGGTCGTCTAAGTGAGGGTCTTGGATGCGCACCAGAATGTCCTGCACCGTTGCTGCGTGTTCTTCAGGGTCGAAGGGATGTTTTTTGAGGAAAGCGCGCGAGAGCGCGTGCGCAGCCTGCACAAACAGCGCGTGAATTTCAGGGTCGTGCAGTGCTTGCTGGATGGTCTGATAGCCTCGCTGTGCCCCCAAGTAAGCAATCAGCGCGTGCAACCCGTTATGCAGGTAGAGTTTGCGTTGCATGTAAATCTCGAAGGGACGCACAGGCTGAAGCCCCTCAATCGGGGGCGGTGCGCCTACGAGCGCGTCGGCATCCACAGGGAGCTTGCTGTAGCGGTCGACGCGCACGCCGGGCGGGTCGCTAGGCAGCTCTGCAACTGCTTGGCGTCCGATGATGCAGCGCACGAGTCCCAGATGACCGAGCAGGGGCTGCTCGTCAGGGCTGATTGCTTGCAGGAGTGCGTTGCGCAACACGGCATCGGCATTCAGCGCGTTTTCTCCTAATAGCAGGTTCAGCGGTTCGGGGTTCATTCGGGCACGGCGACGCAGTCCTGCCGCCACCAGTGGGGCAATCTTAGGCAGGGCGCTTAGCCCTACGGCTGTGGAGGCTACGCACGCCGAAGCGAACACTTCTGCAACCGCGTCAGTGTCGGAAGCGTGCAACGCGGAGACGGGAGCTATCGTCTCGCGTCCACCGTCCGTCCACTCGATCCAGCACGACCGATGGCGGTTGAGGCTCTCGACAATCTCTGGGCGCGATTCAACGAACACCGATTCGAAGCCAGAGCGGGCATAGAGTTGGGCGAGAAACCCACGCCCAATCTTGCCCGCTCCGAACTGCAGCGCCAGCAACGCGACACCCCTCAGTTATCGCCCACCGCGCCGAAGTTGAGTAGCACAATCAGCAAGTCCGCATCGTTGACCGTCCCATCCCCGTTTAAGTCAACTTGAGCGTTGGTGGTGCCGAAATTGAACAACACGGTGAGTAAGTCCGCGTCGTTGACCACATTATCACGGTTCAGATCGCCGTTGATGAGGTTGAACACCAGCCCTGATACATCACTGTTGAGCGAGATGCCACGCAAGATACGACGCAGGCTGGTCGGCGCACGCACGGCAATATCGACAGTGCCGCTCATAATCGAGGTGTAGGTTGTGAACTGTCCTGTGGCGTTCGTGTTGAAAGTGCGCTGGTAGCGCACCGTCTGCGTGCCTGCTTGGAGAATCTGCATCTCGAACGGCACAAGCGCAAGGTCTTGGCGGTCGAAGTTCACGCGCCCCGAAATGAAACGGCGCACAGGTGTATAGTCTGTGAGAAGGACGTCGTACCAGCCTCCCGATCGCCCGCCTGCGTACCAAAAGCCCTCCACACGAATGTAGTATATGCCTGCAGGCAGTCCAGAAAGTGTTACGCGCGAGGTGTAGGGATTGAGAGGATCGTGCGGGTCGTCGTCGTTGGTTTGCAGAGGGTTGAAGTTCGAGTCGTACACAGTGACGATGGTGTCAGTCGCGCCGAAGGTGCGCACTGTGAGATCGCCCGCACCGATTTCGATTCGGTAATGGTCTAACTCATTTTGGCGATAAAGCAGGAATGCGTTCTGGATGAGCGTGAAGTCATCGGCGAGATTGCCCACATCGGTGGCGGTCGCGAAGGTCTCGTTCGTGTTGTTCACCTCGTAAGGGTCGTAGTCGGGCGCTGTGCTACCGTCGAAGACGCGCAAAGTGTAGCGGAACCGCGCCAAGATACCCGACGAGGCGATTGAGCGCACCTGCAGGAAGTAGGTGCCCGCGGTCAGCGAAATCGTGATGGCGGGGTCAGCGTTCGTGAACGCGGTATCGCGATTGCCCCGGTTGTTGTTGCCTAACTCATCATCGTCGTTCTCGGCAATCAGCGTGCCATTCGCATCGTACAGCGTCAGCACAGCGTCCAGCGTGCAGTCCACACGGAACGAGTAGGTTCCCGTTCGAGGAAGCTGCACACGGTAAAAGTCCACATCGGCGTCAGGGTTAATCAGACCCCGCACAACCTTCATGCGGCGCGTGTTGTTCGCATCGACGCCCGCAACGCCGAGGTCCTGAGCTGTGCTGATTGTGTTGTTCGCCTCTGTGTCCGTGTAGAAGTCGAGCTGAGGTCGTTGGGCGGCACTCAGCACAAGCGTCGCCGCAAGAAAACCGAACAGGCTCGCTATCTTGCTCATCATAGTAGGCTCCTTTCCCGCGCCTTTTATTATAGCACACTCCCGCGCTCAGAGGTAGCCCTTTTCGCGCAAACTGGTATAGTTCCCGTCGCCCAGAATCAGGTGATCGAGCAGTTCTATGCCCAGCAGTTCGCCCGCCTCTTTGAGCCGTCGGGTGATGGCGAGGTCTTCGGGGCTGGGTGTCGGGTCGCCACTGGGGTGGTTATGTACGGCGATCCAGCAGGCGGCACCTTCTCGGATGATGATTCGGTACACCTCACGCGGATGCACGAGGCTGCTGTCCAGCGTGCCGATGGAGATCGTCTCCGTGCGCAGCACGCGGTTTTTGGTATCGAGCATCACCGCCACGAAGTGCTCGCGTCGCTCCGCCAGAAACTGCATATGCATCAGCTGGTACACATCGTCGGGCGAGCGGATTTGGGGGCGTTCGTGGAACTGGCTTAATGCAACGCGCCTGCCCAGCTCCATCGCAGCAGCGATTTGCGTCGCCTTTGCCAGCCCCATCCCTTTGATGCGGGCAAGTTCCTGCACGCTGGCGTGCATTACGCCCCGCACGCCGCCGAACCGCTGCAGCAGGTGCTGCGCCAATTGCAGTGCAGACATCTGCGCCGTGCCTGTGCGCAGCAGTATCGCCAGCAGCTCATACTCGCGCAGGCTGGACGCGCCCCAGTGCGCCAGTTTCTCACGCGGACGCTCTTCAGGGGGCAGTTCTCGAATCGTGGTGTAGTGTGTCGGCTTCATCATAGCCACCGTTTGAGGCGCGTGTGTGCCCAATCGAGCAGGGAGTGCGCAGCGCCACCTGCGACTAAGCCGATGACGAGTGCCCACAGCTCGCGCTGATAGGTTCGTGCCCACTCAGCCGTGTGCAACAGCCAGCTTTGGGGATCAACCTGAAGCGCCAGCCCGATCTGCGCCAGCCCCCAGTGCAGCGCCAGCCCCAGCAACGCCAGCATCCCTATCAGGTACGCCACGCGTAGCAGCGGCCCGATGCCCAGCCCATGTGAAATCCAGCTGCGGTGCGGCACGAGCTTTTGGTAGGGATACCAAATCACGCGCAGCGGTCCCCAGCGGCGGTACGCGCTGGAGGGCACATCGAGGTCGCTGGAGAGCCAGATACCCGAAAAGGTGTAGCTGGCTATCGCCAGCCACGCCAGCGGGCGCGTCTCGGGCGGGAGGTACATCGCCGTTAGCGGGACTGCGCTCAACGCCGTGCCGATAGTCACCCAGTCGTGGACTTTGCCTGAGGGCATCTTAGGTGCGCACTGCCTCCTGCATCTTTTGGATGGCGCGCGACTCCAGTTGGCGCACGCGCTCTTTGCTTAGCCCCAAGCGTTTACCGATTTCTTCCAGCGTCATCGGCGGCTCGCCGCCCAAGCCGTACCGTAGGCGAATCACCGCCCGCTCCTTCTCGTTCAAGCGTGCCATCAGGCTCTCCCAATCGACCGATTGATCCCACTCCGCCTCGGTTTCAGCGGCGATGAGGTCGCCCAGCACGGAGCCTTCACTGTCGTTGATGGGCATCTCCAGCGAGATGGGCTTGGCAATGGCGTGCATCAGTTCCCGCACCTGTTCTGGGTTCAATCCTGCGCGTTGCGCCACCTCATGCACTGTCGGCTCGCGTCCCAACTCTTGCTGCAGCAGCGCGGAGGTTTGGCGCACCTGCTGCAACACTTTCGCCATGTGCTGCGGCACGCGGATCAGCGACGCTTGCTCTTGGAGCGCACGGGAGATGGCTTGGCGAATCCACCAAGTGGCGTAGGTGCTGAAACGGCTGCCGCGGCGGGGGTCGAACTGCGCCACCGCGCGCATCAAGCCCAGATTGCCCTCTTGAATCAGGTCGATCATCGACAGACCGCGCCCTGTGTAGTGCTTTGCGACGGAGATGACCAGGCGCAAGTTCGCCTGCACCAGCAGTTCGCGGGCGCGTTCGTCGCCCTCAGCAGCACGGAGTGCCAGCTCCTGCTCCTGCTCTGCGGTGAGCAGCGGCGCACGGGACACCTGCTGCGCCCACCACTGCACGGCGTCCTCCAGCACCTCTCGCTCTACCTCTTCAATAAAGCGGTCGGCGTGTTCGGTCGCTTGGCGCAGCTCGCGCTCCGACGCCTCCAACTCGTCCAACACCCGAATCCCCTGCGACTCGAGGTACTCCAGCACCGACTCAATCGCTTCAGGGTTTAGCTCTACCTCTGGCATCACGCTTAGCAACGCTTCGATGGTCACATAGCCCTGCTGCCGTCCGCTCTCAACAAACGCTCGCAACTCATCCGATTCCAGCCAGTGTGGCATGACACTCAAGCCTCCCACTGGCTCATAGATTCGACGCGGATACGCCAGTATTCCTGCAACTTCTCGGCGTTTTGGGGGTCGGAGTCGGCGGGTTGCTGGGTGAGTTCGGTGGCGAGCTGCAGGCGTTTGCGTCGCAGTGCGTATTGCTTGAGCCGCTGGATGCAGCCCGACGCCCACGCGGCGGTCATCGGGGGCATCTCTTGCATCAGCAGGGCGGTCAGCAGGTCGCGCAGTGGCTCTTCATCAATTTGCTGGAGTAGTTCGGGCGGCTCGTAGTGGCACGGGGGCTTCGGCAGCGCAAGCAATCGCTCAGCTAACTGGGCGTGCAGCGGAACCTGCCACTCGATTTCGGGCAGATGGGCTAAGGCGACGGCGGCGGAGTCGGGGTAGAGCGTGGCGCGCAGGAGTTCGCTTTCGGCTTGGAACACGGCTTTCGGCAACGCAGGGCACGCGGGCGCGGGACTTGGGGCGGTAGGCTCCGCTGCCGAAGCATGCGCAGGTTGCACGCGGCGACGCGCCCGCTGACGACGGCGCAACTCCTGCTGCAACGCCTGCAGCGCGCCTTGCGGACTCGTCAAGTACGCGGGAGTTAGCGGCGCGAGCCGTTCCAAGCACGCCATCCGATCCAGCTCGCTGGGCAACTGAGCCGCCCAGTCCAGTCCGCGCTCCACAATCTGTGCCTTCAGGGCAGGCTCCAGCTCCATCGGGTTGCGTTCGCCCGCCAGCTCGCGTATCACCTGCTCGACCCCGAACAGAGCAATCGGGGTTGCGCTATCAAGGGCGCGCTGTAGGGCAGGTGCGCCGTGCGTGCGCAGCAAGCTGTCGGGGTCTTCCCCTTCGGGCAGGCACACCACCAGCGTCGGCACGCTCGCTTGCAGCAACGCCTCACCCGCCCGAAGCGCCGCACGCACGCCCGCCGCGTCGGAATCGAACATCAGGTAAACGCGCTCGACCAGTCGCTTGAGCCGCGACGCATGCTCCTCAGTGAACGCTGTGCCCAGTGTTGCGACGCTGTGCGTGAAGCCGTGTTGGTGCAGCATGATCAAGTCCAGATACCCCTCCACCACGATTGCGGCGCGTTGGCGCAGAATGGCACTCCGTGCCCGATGCCAGCCGTAGAGCGTGTTGCGCTTTTCAAACAGCGGGGTTTCTGGACTGTTGAGATACTTCGGTTCGTCGTTGCTCAGTGTGCGCGCCCCAAACGCCACCACGCGCCCTGACGCATCGTGAATGGGGAAAGTGATTCGGTGGCGGAAGCGGTCATAGTAGCCGCTACCGTCCTCGCGTGCCTTGAGCAGCCCCGCGGTTTCGGCATCTTGGAGGCTGAAGTTATGTCGCTGCAGGAACCGCAGCAAGTAGTCCCAGCCGTCGGGCGCGTAGCCCAGTTCGAATGCCTCGATGGTTTCAGGGGTCAGCCCACGCTGTGCGAGATACTGCTGGGCAAGGGGCGTGCGCTGCAGGCACTGGCGGTAGAAGAAATGCGCGGCGTACACGAGCTTGCGCAGGCGGTCGCGTTCGTCGGGAGCGTCTTGGGGCAGCGACTCGGCGCGGAGTTCAATCCCCGCATGCTCTGCCAAGCGGCGCAATGCCTCGCGAAACGACAGCCCCTCGATGCGCATCAGGAACGCGACGGCATCGCCCGACGCGCCGCAGCCGAAGCAGTGGAACCGATTCAGGGCGGGGCTAACATGAAACGAAGGCGTGCGCTCCGCGTGGAACGGGCAAAGCCCTTTGAAGTTTTTGCCCGCCCGTTCCAAGCGCACATAGTGCGAGACCAGCTCGACAAGGTCGATGCGGTCTCGGATTGCCTCGCGCAGGTCGCGCAATCAGATTCGCCTCCCTCAGATGACGGCGCCTCCGCCACCTGGTCCTGGCAACGAGCCGGGTGCAGGACCGAACCCACCGCGTCCGCCACCCGATGGCGCACTGGGCGACGAACCGCCCTGATTGCCCGAGCCGCCGCCCAAGCTGGTGAAGCCCGCGCCCACTGTGGGAATACCCGCCGCTACGAAGATGCCCGTCACGCGATTCGTGCGCGACTCCAGCTGGAACGCGACGCCCAACTTGTTGTAGCGAATCACGAACACATCCCCGTTGAAGGCATGCTCGTCAGGTTGTCCGTACTGCTTGATAATCTTGGCAAGCGGGTCGCCCAGCCCGATTCCGCGGCTGGTGCGCACCTTCTTATCTGGGCGGCGTCCGTAGGCACTGATCTGCACCACGCGCCCGTCCTTGTTGAACTGGAACAGGTAGGTCGAGCCGCCCTTCGCGCGGTACACGTACACAATCTCGGTCTCTGTGCGCGTTTCGCCCTGGGGTCCGCCGAACTCGCCTCGTGGGGGCTGCCCGAAGCTGCCCTGCTCGCCGAAACCGCGCTGCGAATCCCTCTGCTGACGATTGCTCATCTCTTCCAGCTCCGTAATAGTCACCTGTGCATCGGTCACCATCGTCGGGTTGCCAAACTTGGTGACGACCTGCGTGATGGGCGTGAAGACGCGCACGCCCAGCAGAGCGGTTTCAGGGCGCGGGCGCGCCTGCCCCATCAATACGATTCCCAACGCGGCAACACCCACCGCTGCCAAGCCCAAACGCCAACTGTTGCGCATCGTATTCGTTGCCTCCTTGATATGGGTATACTTCTCGTTCGACACCCGCGCCGACGGCTCCTGCCGCCTGCAGGCGGGCAAGCCGTAATATTATAGACGATGACCGCCAAAAAAAGTGCTTGGGCGAAAGCGCTGCGAGTGTTGGCGCTGCTACTGGCGCTGACGCTTATTCTCTACTGGTTCTGGTATTTGCCGTGGCAGCAGCCCGCGCCCGCGCTGCAAATTCAGTTCGTGCCATGAAAGTCGCGCTCATAGGGTTCCCGCTGAGCGGGCGCACAACGCTGTTTGAGGCACTTTCGGGCGGGCATGCGCGCGAGGGCGTTGCCAGCATTCCGATACCCGATGCACGCTTAGAGCAGCTGGCGCAGCTGGCAGGAGCGAAAAAAGTCACGCCCGCCGCGCTCGAGTGGCGCGACGACCTGCCCGATTTCAACCCCGAAAAGCCCGAGACGGCGCGGCAGCCGTTGAGCGTTGCGCGTCAAAGCGACGCGCTGGTATGCGTGCTACGCGCCTTCGACAGCCCCTACGCGCCCTACCACGCCCCCATCGACCCCACACGCGACCTAAACTTCTGGCTGGATGAGTTCGTCCTCTCCGACTTGCAGGTCATCGAGAACCGTCTGGAGCGGTTGACGAAGCTGTTTCAGTCGCACAAGGAGTCTGCTGCCGATCGCGCTGAACATGCGCTGCTGGAGCGGATGCATCGCGTGCTGAGCGCGGGCGAGTCGCTGCGCGAGTTTGAGGTGCCGCGCGAGCTGGAGCCGCGCCTACGCGGCTTCGGGTTCCTGACGCGCAAGCCGATGGTGGTGGTGGCGAATGTGGGCGAGCGCGTGCTGGGCGACGAGGCACGCTCGGAGATGCTACAGCGTCTGAGCGCGTTGTGCGCCGCGCGCGCGTTGCCGCTGGTCAGCCTCTGCGCGACTTTCGAACGCGACCTGCGCCACCTGCCCGAAGCGGAGCAAGCCGAGTTCCTGCAGATGATGGGCGTCGCCGAACCCGCGCTGCCGCGCCTTGTGCGCACGGTCTACGAGCAGTTGCGCCTGCAGGTGTTCTACACGATGAGCGACGAGTTGCGGGCATGGCTGCTGCCTCAGGGCGGCACAGCGTTGGACGCCGCCGCGACTATCCATTCTGATATTGCGCGGGGGTTCATTCGCGCGGAGGTGTGCCCCGCCGATGAGGTGGTGGCAGCAGGTGGCTGGAAAGCAGCCCATAAAGCCAACAAGGTGCAGGTGGTGGGCAAGGAGTATGTGATGCGCGACGGTGATGTGATCTATGTGCGGTTCAATGTGTAGACCTGCTGGCGTGTAAGCCGGGTTCTGTTTGAGGCGGCGATCTCTCTGGGGCGTTCGCTTGCGCGAAGCCACGCGCGGTCTACCCGGAGGGTCGGCGGAGCGCGTCATCCCCTCCCTATGCGACCTTGCTCCCTGTGGGGCTTGCCCAGCCGATCGCTTGCGCGAACGCTGGTGCGCTCTTACCGCACCGTTGCACCCTTGCCCCAAGCGGGGCGGTCTGCGTTTCTGTGGCGCTGTCCGTCGCCGAGCATGCTCGACGCCTGGGCGTTACCCAGCACAGCCTCCTGCGGAGCCCGGACTTTCCTCGCCCGCATCGGGCGCCGCCGCCCAGCCAGCAGGCACATGGAGTATACCCCACCAAGCAAACCCTTCAGGTACAATACCCGCTCGATGCGATACGGATGGACGCTCGCAGCAGGGATGGTGCTTACGATGTCGGCAGCGTATTCGCAGGCGGAATTTCGCGGGTTTTGGGTCGACGGCTTCAACCCAGGTTTTCACACTCCAGAGCAGGTGGACACCCTTTTGCAACGCGTGCGCGCCGCAAACATGAACGCCGTGATTGTGCAGATGCGCAAGCGCGGCGACGCTCACTACCGCTCCTCTCTGGAGCCAGTTGCCACGCAGCAGCAAGAGGGCTTCGACGCGCTGGCGTACCTCATCGAAAAGGCACACAACGAGACGCCCCGCATCGAAGTGCATGTGTGGGTCAACTGCCACCCCATTTGGCCAGGCGGTAGCTGGCCCAACGACCCCAAACACATCCTGAACCGCTATCCCGAAGTCCAAACGGAGGACTACGAGGGCAAGCGCATCACGGAAGTCGGGTACGGGGGCGACTGGGGACACCCGCTTTATCACGAGTGGTTCACCAAAGTCGTGCTGGACATCGTGCGCCGCTACGATGTGGACGGCATCCACTTTGACTACATCCGCTACACGGGCGAGCGCTGGGGCTACAACCCCGTCAGTGTGGAGCGGTTCAACCGTCGCTACGGGCGTGCAGGCAAACCCGACCCGACCGACCCGCTGTGGAAGCAGTGGCGCCGCGACCAAGTGACGGCGGTGGTGCGCAAAATCTATGCGCAGGCAACTGCGCTCAAGCCTGCGCTCAAGGTGAGCGCGGCGCTGATTACTTGGGGCGACGGACCGAGCAACACCGACGACTGGGTCAACCGCTCCGCCTACCGCGTCGTGTTTCAAGACTGGCAGGGCTGGCTGAAGGAAGGAATCTTGGATATGGCAATCCCGATGGTGTATTACCACGAGGGCAACCCACGCCACGCCGAGTTTTACCGCCGCTGGGCGAACTTTTTGAAAGACCATCAGCACGGGCGCGTCGGCGTTGTGGGGATTGGCAACTACCTCAACAGCGTCGAGAACACGCTCAAACAGGTGGAGTTCGCTCGCGAGCCTTCGCCCTCAGGCAACCGAGTGCATGGGGTGAACTTCTTCTCATACGCTGCCACAACAGGTGTCGGCACGGAGGAAGGCTCCCGTCGGTACGAAGAGGCGTTCTACACCGCGCTGGGCGACTACTTCAAGGAGTGGGTTCCCACACCGTCGATGCCGTGGAAGCAGTCGCCCACGGGGGGTCATCTGATGGGCACGGTGCTGAAAGCGGGCGACTTGACACCCGTCGATGGGGCGACGGTGGAAATCTATCAGGCTGGGTCGCTCGTGCGCACGCTCACTGCCGACGGCAACGGCTTTTTCGCCGCGGTGCATCTGCCCGCGGGCGCGTATTCGTTGGTGGTGCGGGCGGAAGGCATGCCTGCCCAGTTCGTGAGCCAAGTGTGGGTGGCGGCGGGCATGGGCACAAATCTGCCGATTCTGCTGGGCGAGCCGTCTGCGCAGGTCGTGCGCCGTGTCGAGAGCCTCTCGAACCTGCCTGCGGGAACGCCCCTTGCGCTCATCGGCAAAGTTGTCGTGCAGGACTGGCTCGCTCCTGAGCAGCCGCTGCGGGTGCGCGACGCGCTGGGCGAGACCGCCGTTGAGGTTCATGTCAGCGAGCCTGCGCTGCCTCTGCTGCAGGGCGATCGCGTGGCGGTGATGGGCATCCTGAGCCAGCGAGCCGACGGCGGTCTGGGCATCGAGAACGCAAAGGTTCGGTGGTTGGGCGTGCTATAGCGCCGCGTCAGCGACACACATCGACTGCGTGCATCTCCACCAGCGGGCAGCATGGGTCTGCGCTCGTGCCACAATGCAGGCAGACATCGAGCGCCTTGAGCGTGCCCGACTCTACCCCTGCGCGGATGAACGCGCTCAACCCCTCGATAAACGCGCGTCGTTCCGCTTGACTCATCTGCGCCAGCACGGTGGCGAACCGTTGCCGACGCTCCTGATCGACGCGCTGAATCAGGGCGCGCCCGTCATCCGTGAGCGTTAGCCCCACCTGCCGCCGATCGCGCGGGTTCGCCACGCGCCGAATCAAGCCCTTCCGCTCCAAACGATGCACCATATTCGTCGCCGAGGGGTACGAGATGTTCAACCCCTCTGCCAAGTCGCCCACCGTGACGCGCCGATGCGTGTGCAGATAGCGCAACGCCTGCATCTGCGAGTAGGTCAAATCCGATTCTGCCAGCTCCTCCAGCAGTTTCTCGCCGATGGAGGTATACATCGCCTGCAGGAACACCTGCGCCACCAGTTCGGCGTGGCTGAGCAACTCTTCGGTCAGCGCAATCGGCAGTCGGACTGTTTCCTTCACTTGTCTCACCTAGGCTTAAGCATACCCCAAAATCTGTAGCGTGGCTAAATAATCGGCAGCTCCGCTGACGGTAGGTACACTCTTGCTTGTGCTGGGCGTGCTGCTGGGATTGGTCCTAATCGGCGTGCTGGTGACGGCGGGCGGCGGGCTGATGCGCCGTCTCACGCCAAACCTGCTGGAGCAACTCGCCTTCGGCGGAGCGCTGATGTTGGGCGTGCTGGCGTATTGGATGGCGGGGCTGGCAGCATTCGGGTTGCTCCGATTCGAGGGCGTTAGGCTCGGTCTTTGGGTACTTCCCGTGCTGTTGGCAGGGCTGCTGGTTTGGCGCATCCGACCGAGCTGGGGCACAGCGCGCCCGCACTTGCGCAACCCGCTGGAGGGCATCCTGACACTCACTGCGTGGCTGCTTGCGCTGCTCAGCCTGCTGCTTTGTGCCTTGCCCCCTGACGGCAACGAATGGGACGCACAGGCGTATCATCTCGCGTTTCCCAAACTGTACCTGCAGGCGGGCAGGATGATCGAGATTCCGTTCATGCACCAAAGCTACTTCCCGCCGTTGCAGGATATGCTGTATCTGTGGGGGTTGAGCGTGGGTTCCGAGTCGCTGGCGAAGACGACTCACTGGGCGATGGGAGTTCTCAGCGCGTTGGGCGCGGCGGGCTTTGCGCAGCGGCGGGGCGGTTCGGGCGCGTGGGCGGCAGTGTTGGTGCTGGGCGTGCCAGCGTTCCTGTGGCAGATGTTCAGCGCGTATGCCGACTTAGCCACAGCGCTGTACGCCGCGCTGGCGATGTTCGCGCTAACGCACGCTGTGCAGGAGCGCAGCGCCGCGTGGCTGTGGCTCGCGGGCGTGATGATGGGCTTCGCGCTCGCCACCAAATACACCGCGTTGCTCGCGTGGGGGCTGTGGGGGCTGATTGGCTTGCTCTGGCTGGGGCAGACGAAGCAACGGCACGCGTGGCGCACGCTAATGCTGGCAGGGCTGCTGGCACTCGCAATCGGTAGCCCGTGGTACGGGCGCAACTACCTTTGGACGGGCAATCCTGTCTATCCGTTCGCCTACGAGATTTTCGGCGGCAAGGACTGGAGCCAAGAGCAGGCGGACGCCTATCGCCACGACCAACTCAAGTTCGGCATGGGGCGCGAGCCGCCGATGATGGTGCTGGCGCCGTGGCACCTCGCGGCGCACCCTGCGCCGTTTGCCGACCCGATTGGGGCGCGCGTGGGCGAACGGGTCTTTCTGCTGCCGTCGCTGGGCGTGGGCGTGCTGGCGATGCCCAGCGTGTGGCTAACAAGTGGCGTGGCACAGGGGATGGGCTATCTGCTCGGCTTTGCACTGCTGAACTTCGTCGGCTGGTTCTACCTGATGCAGCAAGTACGCTATCTGCTTCTGGTCTTGCCTGTGCTGGCGGGCGCGGGGCTGGCGACTGTGGTGTCTGCGGCAGCGTGGGTGCGCTACGGCTACGGGGCGGTGTTGCTGTTGCAAGCGGGGTTCACGCTCTGGCTGATGAGCCGCGTGTATCTGCCTTTGCTGCCCCTTGCGCTCAGCGACCGCGACGCCTACCTCCACCGCAGGCTCCAGATTTACCCCGCAATCCAGTACCTGAACCTGCAGACACCGCCTGAGGCGGGTGTGATTCTGTTAGACGAGACGCGCGGCTACTATCTGAACCGTCGATATCTGTGGGGCAACGCAGGACACCATCGGCTCATCCCCTACGACTCGATGCGCACAGGCGACAACTTGGCGCAGTGGATGCACCAGAACGGTTATCGCTACCTGCTCATCAACCGCATGTTCACGCCGCACGGTGAGCCTGAACGGTGGCGTGCGCTTTACTACGACGCAATTCAGCGCGGGCGACTGCAGCTGGTGTTCAACGCACGGACTGTGGAAGTGTACGCCCTAAGCGTGCCCCATCAGGGTTCTCTCCCAAGCCGCCTGTGATTGCTGAATAGGTACAATCCCAAGTGCTATGAAAACCGAGCTACCCCGTTGGGATATGAGCGTTGTTTACTCTGGGCTTGACTCGCCCGAGTATGAGCGCGACTTCCGCAACCTCGTGCGTGCCATCGACGAGCTGGAGGGCTTATTTGATGAGACGCGGATTGACCGCACGGATGCACCGCTGAACCCCGATCTCGCTGCGGGCGTGCTGGAACGCGTGCTGCCGACTTACAACGCGCTTATGGATCAAGCGTGGACGCTCAGTGCGTATGTGTATGCTTTTGTAGCCGTCGACTCGCGTGATGAGTATGCACAGGCGCGGTTGAGCGAGCTGGAGCGGCAGTCGGTACGCCTTTCCAAGCTCAGCACGCGCCTCATAGCGTGGGCAGGCTCACAGGATGTGGAGACGCTTATCGAGCGTTGCGAGCAAGCCAAGCAGCACGCATACTGGCTGCGTCGTGCCCGTATCGCCGCCGAGCATCTGATGTCGCCCGCCGAAGAAGCGCTCGCCGCCGAGATGGTACTCACAGGCAGCGACGCATGGAGCAAGCTGTACGGCAATCTCACTTCGCAGATTCAGGTGGAGGCGGACATCAAAGGCGAGAAGCAGACGCTCACGATGAGCATGCTGCGCAACTTGGCGTATGACCCTGACCGCGAGGTACGCCGCGCCGCCTACGAGGCGGAGCTGAAGGCATGGGAGCAGCACGCGATGCCGATTGCCAGCGCGCTGAACGCCATCAAGGGCGAGACGAACCTGCTGACCCGCAAGCGCGGCTGGGATAGCCCCCTGCACGCCTCGCTGTTCCACAACGCCATCGATGAAGCCACGCTGAACGCCATGTTGGACGCCGCCTATGAAGCGTTCCCCGACTTCCGACGCTACTTGCACGCCAAAGCGCATCTGCTGGGCGTGGCACGCTGCGCATGGTACGACATCTTCGCGCCCGTCGGCAAAGAACCCCGACGCTGGGAGTACGACGCGGCAGCCGAGTTCATTATTGAGCAGTTTGCAACCTATTCGCAGAAAATGAGCGACTTCGCCCGCCGCGCGTTTCAAGAGAACTGGATCGACGCCCCGCCACAACCGGGCAAGCGCGACGGCGCATTCTGCATGCGCTTGCGCCGCGACGAGTCGCGCATTCTCACCAACTACAAGCCTGCGTTCGGTGGCATGAGCACGCTGGCGCACGAGCTGGGACACGCCTATCACAATCTCTGCCTTGCGCAGCGCACCTATCTGCAACGCCAGACGCCAATGACGCTTGCCGAAACCGCCAGCATCTTCTGCGAAACGATTATCCGTCAGGCGGCGTTGCGCGACGCCGACCGCGAGGAACAGATCGCCATCTTGGAAGCCGCGCTGCAGGGCGCATGCCAAGTAGTGGTGGACATCACCAGCCGATATATCTTCGAAAAGACCGTGTTCGAGCGGCGCAACGAGCGAGAGCTGAGCGCACGCGAGCTGTGCGAGATTATGCGCAACGCACAGCGGGAAACCTATGGCGACGGTCTGGACGAAAACGCCTTGCACCCCTATATGTGGGCAGCCAAGCCCCACTACTACGGCAGCGCGTTCTATAACTACCCGTACATGTTC
>JANXCK010000042.1 GCA_025060055.1 Fimbriimonadales bacterium
GGTCTTTGCCTGCGACCTGAATCATCCATGTGAAAGGAATAGTGAACTCTTCCGCCACTTTGATATACTCTTGCGTGTAGCAGCGGGGATAGTCGGCTGCTTCGCAGTCCAGAGTGATTGCTACGGTCGGCATGGTTATCAATCCTCCTGCGCGTTAGTCGCGTCTTCAGTATTCGAGGCGAGGGATGCGATTCCTGCCGTTTGTGTCGGGCTTTTTGCGGGGCTGAGTTCGAACTCAACGAGTCGAGGCGATTTCACATCGGAGGCGGTTATACCAGTCGGGGGTTCAAATGCCGTTGTTCCCTCACCCCCAGCCCCTCTCCTGCAGCGCGGGAGAGGAGAGCCAAATTCCCCCTCTCCCACGCGGTGGGAGAGGGGGACAAGGGGGTGAGGGCATAACGACGCTTGAAATCCCAATTGGTATTATACCGATCGGGGGTTCCAAGTAGCGCAGTCGTCGGCGGGGATGCCGACGCTACGTGGAGCGCGTGTGTAGCGTCAGCGTCTCGCTGACGAACTGTGTCGCTGGGAACCCCGATTGGCAAGTGCATCCAAGATTAAATCGTCTCGTTTCACTACCCTCACCCCATAACCCCCTCTCCCAGAGGGCGAGGGGGAAGCGTAGGGGCGAGGTGACCTCGCCCCTACCCCCTGACGGCTCCCCTCTCCTTCTGGGAGAGGGGCTGGGGGTGAGGGTGAAAAAGGGACTTCTAACTTTTGAGGCACTTATTAGAACGGGCGTCGCCACTCCAGTACCAGTCGTTGCTGGTCGCGTGGGATGCTGGGGTCAGGACGGCGTTCGTAGTGCGTCCACTGAAAACCGAACATCAGGTAGTTCTCAGAGTCCAGTTTGCGCTCGGTGGAGAGGAAAAAGGTGTGGGCGATGCTGTTGCGGTTGCCGAAGCGCTCGGCGTCGACACGATAGCCCACGCTGTAGTGCAGGTTGTCGCTTTGGTGCGCGCTCAGTGTCAGCCCGCCGCGCCGCGTGCGCCGATTCTGCTGATCGTTCCACTCGATTCGGTAGTCGCCGCGCAGCGTGATGCGCGGTGTCCAGCGCCACTCTAAGCCCCATGCCGAGACGCCCGTCGGCTGCAAAATGCTGCCCAGCACCACGTGGGGGTTCGCCTGCTCGGGGTGCGTCTGGAACTCATGCGTAAGGGTCCATCGTCCGTCGAGTTTGTAGGCGATGTTGTAGTGGCGCACCAGAAACAGCCTGCCATCTTGGTAAGTGCGCGTTTTGTAGTGCAGGCTGTAGCGCAGCTGCGGGTGGGGTGGCGATTCGATTTGATAGTAGCGATCGACGGCGCGTCCCTGACCGGGCACATACAGCCCCACATAGCCGCCAGCGAGCTTGTGCCCAAGCAGCACTGCCTGCGCGGTGAAGTGTTTGTTCTCTTGTTGCCACGCGCCCCGATCGGCGAGTGCGCCGTAGCGAAACTCGAACTGCAGCTCGCGCAACCCCAGAAAATGGAACGGTTTCGCGCTTTGAATCACCACTTGGCTTTGGGCGCGGGTGTTTGTGCGGTCGATTCGATGTTCTTGGTAGGCGCCGCCAACGCTAAGCACTCCGAAGGCGGTCTGCGTGAGTCCTGCGGACAGCACGCGGCTGCCATTCGTGCCCTCTTTCGCGTTGCGAGTCTCGGAGAAGGTGAGCTTGGCGCCGGGTTTGAGTTCGTACTCGAAGCCGATTTGCTGTGCGCTCTCGTCGGGGGCACCATCACGCTGTGCCTCCATATGCGCGAACTGAAGTTTCACGCGCGGGTTGAGCGTGTAGGCAGTCTGGTAGTGGCGGTAGCGTTCGCTGGGCGCGCCCGTCGCCGTCGTGCGCCGTTCTTCCAGCGCGAGGTTCAGGTTGCGCCACGCGCTGCTGGTAAATCGCCAGAACGCCGTGTCCTGATAGAGGGGGTTCGCCAGCGAGCCGCCGATGCGCCTGCGCTCCTGATACGCATTCAGCTGCCCCCAGCCCAGCTGGTACTGCAGGTCGTTGCGGTCATACTCGTCTTGGTAGAGCCGTTCCAGCGTCTTGTCCGACTGATACTCGTCTTGCTGGCGTCCCAGAGCGAGGTTCTTGAACGGTTGCCACGTAAAACGGTAGCGCTGGCGGCGGTTGTGAACCTTTTCCAGCGGGTTGCGGGCGTGGAAGCCGAACAGCTCCAGCTGGAAATTCGGCACAGGACGCAGTTTCGCCGTCCAATCGTGCTGATTGTAGCCGCGCAGTTGCGCAAAGAGCTCGCGTTCTGGGTCTGCCAAGTCGTGGGCGCGTGCGAAATCGGCATCGACCTGACGCTGGTGATAGTGCAGCTCTACCCACGGGTGAATCAGGCGTGCGCTGGTGCGGTACAGCCCCGCGCCGATTTCGCGCACGCGCATCTGCGAGACCGCCAGCCCGAACTGCTTGGTAGTGATGGTGGCGTCCCAGTCGAAGCGGGAAAGCCCCTGCTCGTTGTGGAAGAGTGCCTGCTCGATGCGCGTGAGGTCGCGCAGGCGCCCAAAGGTGGGGGCAATATTGCGCTCATGCAGGCGCAGTTGCAAAGTGGGCGTGCGCAGTTGCCACTGGACGCCTCGAAGTTCGCCCTCGCCGACGCGGTTCGCGGTCTCATAACGGCGCAGCTGCAGACTCGTGTCCTTAGTGGGTTTGAGTTCCACGCGCTGCAGGGTGCGCTCCAAGCCCTGCTCGCGCATCAACAGGGGCACATCGTGGTTTGGGTCGAACGGCAGCGCGTTTGCTGTGTCGTGGAACTGGCGCACCTCATCCACGAGTCGCTGCTGCTCTTGGGGCGCGAGGTTGGGTAGCTTGCCGAATTCTGGCGAGACCACACGGCGCGTATGCTCCACGACCACATGTTCCGTCTCGATTTTGAGGTTTTCGCGCTCCAGTTTGCCCGTCGGCGATTGGATGTTCTGTTCGGCGGCGGCGAGTTTGAAGTTCGGTTGCGTGATTTCGAGCTGCGTCTGGTCGCGTTGCATGCCGACCTCGCGGGCGAGTTGCTCTTTGTCGCTTTCGGCGAGGTCGCCGAAGCGAGTGAAGCCCTCGCCGACGCGCTGTTGGAGGCGCGACGCTTTCAGCCAGGGCAGCTCAAGGGCGTAGTGGTCGCGCTCGATTCGCGCTGCGCCCTGCTTGAGCAGCAGCTGCTCCCAGCGGAGCGTGCTGTGGGGCGCGAACTGCAGGCTGGAGGTCAGCTGTTCACGCACTAAGCCGCGCTCGCGCTCCCAGTCGCCTTTCTGCGGGTCGCCCAAGTCTTTGAAACGCTGGAACGCCGCGCTCGCCTCGCGCCGCGTCCAGTTCAGGTTCAGCCAGCGGCTGCTCAGCTGCCAGCCCTGTTGTTCAATATCGCCCTTATCGTCCTGAATGCGCAGTCGGGTCTGCTGGAATGTCGCACTGCCAAGGTTCAGCCCGACTGTGTAATCGAAGCGTTTGATGCCGCGCTCACGCTCCCACGCCGCGAGTTGATTGGCATCCAATCCGCTCTGCTGTCCCAGCATTTTTTGTGCCGAGAACCCCTTGCCGATGTCCTGATAGTTCGCGCGTAGCTGCAACGCGCCCGCGTTCAGCTGCAGTTGCTGCACGATAAACTGTGCGGTCTCAGACGGGGCGAGGTTCGGCTTTTGGGGATCACGCGTGTTGGGCGCGGCGAAGGCGTGAACCGCCTCGCGCGAGCCAACGAAAAAGTAGCCCTGCAAGCTCGCGCCCCCGAAGCGCAGCGCATTATGCAACCCATAGGCACTGAGGCGATACGCTATACCGTCCTGTGCGGTCTCCGTGATGCCAGGCATATACAGCGCGTGGAGGCTACCTCCCTGCCCCAACGAAAGCGACAGGAGGGGCAACGCGCTCACGATACTCTCGCGTTTGCCCTGCGGGTTGTAGCGGTAGTAAATCTGGATGGTAGAGATACGGCGTACGGGTTGCGCAAACCCTACGCTGCCCGACGCATAATCGATCCAGTAGTCCTGCTCGCGCTGCAAGCGTTTGCCGTCCACATAGACCGACTCGGAGTAGGGGATAATCGGTGCGAAGCGGGTCATGTAGCCGCCGCGCGTGCCGTTGCCTGGCAGCAGGTCAGCGGTCGCTTCGCCGATGACGCTGGAGGCAGTCGGCGTGGGCGATTTGAGCGCGCCGCTCAAGTCCAGCAGCGGCGCGACCGACTCTTGCGCTGAGACGCTCAGCGCAAGCGCAATCAACCCGACCAGCGCGGTTCGTCGCATACGCATCCCGCCTTTAGTTCAGACACCTTGCCTCTTATTCCAACTCCACAATCACGATCGGTATGAGGAAGCGACGTTTTTCGGCTTCGCGCTGCGCGGTGCCAGCAATCTGCTGGCGGTCTTCCTCGCGCAGTTGCTGGCGCAGTTGCTGCAGTCGTTCGGCTAAGTCGGCTGCGGCGGATACGGCAGCGGGGCGCGGGGGCGGCGCAGGTGTGCTGGGCACAAGCGCAGGCTGCTCGTGAGCTTCGGCGACCTCGGTGACAACCGTCGGCGGTGCGCTGGCTATCGGCACGAACTGGGGCGCAGGTGTGCTGGGCACAATCACGGGGGGTACGGCATCGGGTGCATTAGAGAGCGGGCTGAGGCGCGTGTGCGCCATCCAGCGCGGGGCGGGCGTCGCCGTGCGGAAAGTCGGAGCAGACCCCAGCTGGACGACAAGGGGCGTGCGGGGCGATAGGTTGCTAAGCGCGTCACGGCTTTCAGGCACGGGCACGGTCACCTCGACGCGCGGTACGCCCACCTTGACCGCCACCGAGTGTTTCGCCTCGTCGCGTGGCAGCGTCCACCAACTCAACAGCAGCCCCACACCCAGCGCAGGCGCGAGAACGCGCCAGTTCGGCACAAACCGATGCGGCAGGCTCCGACGGCGCGTGGTGGACGCCAAAATCCGCTCCCGCAACTGCGGCGGAGGCAACTCGCGCGGCAACCGACGCACCGAATCACCCACCAATTGCCACACCTGAACCGTCGCCCGACACGCGTCGCAGCGTGCCAAATGCGCCTCTACCGCGTTCTCGTCGAACGGATTCAATACTCCGTCCACATAAAGGCTCAGTTTTTCCTCCCATTCAGGACAGTGGAGCGTTCTGCCCATCGTTCACGCCTCTGTCTACTTAGACGGTTTTGCATGCGGATTGTACCGCATCGAGCCGTGAATTGCAGCGTCGGCGTCCTCGCTGCGTAGGATGTAAAGAACCTTTGGTGGCAGCGCACAGATTCTAACGCCTTGCGGATTGCTTCTGTGATGTGTCTGATGTCGTAGCGTCGCGTGTTAGCCTCCTTGCGAAACAGCGCGAAGCGCACCTGTTTGTGGGTTTTGGGCAGCGAGAGGCTGAGGTGGGACACGCCACAGCCTCGTTGCAGCTAAGGAGATGCAGGTGACATTATTGTAAACGATTGGCGTCGCAGAAGTCAAGGGGTATGCCCGCTCAGAGTCTCAAAGGTTTACATTCTCTCTGTAAACTTTTTTTACACCACGCACGGCGAGGCGCCGACGCGACAAAGCAGAACTTCTTATACAGTCTCTGAGTTCGCGGTCTGAGAGACTGTTTATGAAATAGACGGCTGAAGCCGTTCCTGTGCAGACGAAGCCCGCCTGCGCGGGCTAAAAGCCGACGCAGGTCGGCTTGGTTTGTACAGCAACGGCTTCAGCCGTTGGGTGCATCCGCCATTTCTTAAACAGTCGCTGAGTGCAGGGAAGCACTTGTGTATCAGCGTAATCCTGTGCTACAGGTTAGCATCGTAGTCCACAGCCGTCTCGAACAACGCCAGTTGAACTACAACATTCTTACGCGGCTGCGTCTGCTCGGTACAGAGGCGCTCGAACATCTGCAGCGCGCTGAGAAACCACTCCTGCGAAGGCTCCCAATCAGCGGTAGTGCAGCTTGCCGAGCGTAGTAGCTCGCCCACGAAGTGAAGATAAAGCAGGTTCCGTGTCCCGTTGCTTGCCTGCGCTCCGACAGCCTGATAGGCTCGCTCCAGAGCATCCGAGGGAGAGTGAGAAAGCGCATCGAACGGCTGGTCCTGCTTCTGGCAAATCAGCACTAAGTCCATGTCAAGGGCTTGCTTGTTGCGAATGTGCGGATTTACACGATACTCGCTTTGCACAGGGAAGAAGTCCACCAACCGAAACCCGCTACGTTGCACAGCCTGAAAAACTGTCCACCAAGCACGCGGGTTCATATGATGAAAGGTAAAAACGAGTTTGCCCTCGGGTTTCAGTACACGATATGCTTCACGAAACACCGCTTCTAACAACCTCAGGTAGTCCTCTTCGTTTTTGCCTTGTCCTTTGTTCACGACAGCTTCGCCCTCGGTCGGTACCAGTTCGCTTTGGAAATAAGGGTGTTTTACAAGCCGCGCCAGCCATACATAGAAAAAGTTGGACAACTCTGAGTAATGCACATTGTCGTAGTATGGTGGATCGGTCACCACAAGGTTCACGCTGGCATCTGGTAAAGCATCGAGTCGCGCCGAGTCGCCACAAAGTAGCAACGCGCTACGCTCCGTCCGCAGAAGTTCCTCATAACTGGCGACGAGGTGAGCTGAGATGGTTTCCTGCTGCATGTAGTGAGTGATTACCTGCCCCGATCGATTCTTATAGCGCTCGAACGGTTCCTGACAGTACAGCTTGGCGTTGCGATACCTGCGATAACAGTTCACGAAAGTGCCGACTCCCTCCTCGCCTACGCCCCAGACATTGTTCTCAACAGGCATCGTAGTGAGGGGCATCGCATGGTAGTTGAATAGGTGATGGAGTTTTCGATGTGGGTAGTTGTAGGGGGTCATCATGTTGTTATATTCAAGCATATTAGACAGAACGGTATAGAAGCGGTTCCGATATTCTTCTTCCTCTCCAATCCAGTATGCCACAGGGTTTATATCGCAGCCTATCACACGCATTCCGATTCGATTCGCTTCCACAAGAGTCGTTCCGCCTCCCATAAATGGGTCGAGAATGATCCAGTCGCTTAGATTGTGATTTTGAAAGTGGGGAGCGGAGGGATCCAGATCGCCCAGAGCGTTGTTCGCAAGGAGCGTGCCGCGTAATTCGGGGTGCGTCGCTAACAGCAGGATAGCGCGAAACAGCGTTCCGGGGCGTCGCGCCCACCACTTGTGCAGGGAATAAATCGGGCGGTAGTGTTGACGCTTCCCTGTCTCATCCTGTGCGAGCTTACTGATAAGCTGCTCAACTTCCAAGCTCGGAGCGAGTCGCCTTTCACTCTTGCTCGTCTGGTTCGTAGAAGAGGCACTCCTCGCTAGGTTTGGGTATCTGGTCATAGCCACGCTCCTTGTAGAATTGCTGAAAAGTGTTACTAAAAGGGAACTCGTTCTCGAACTCACGGCGCAGGTTACCTAACACGGCTGCACCCAAGGTGGCGCGCCATCGATCGCTGAACGCCGCGTTATACCAGCTTATCAGCTGGCTCTCCTGTATGATACCCTTTATTCTGTGTCCAAGTTGCGAAGCAACGCTACAGATAGTTTCTGCGTCAGCATCTCGACAAACGATGACGATTTCGTCGGCTGTGGTGTTCTCCACAGTATCCTCCGCTATCTGGGTAGACAGATTTACATGCTTGACTTGAACGATAGGACCGAAGTTCGCCCAAATATCTACCCCACGATCAGCCGCGTTGGCAACTCCAGTGCGGAATAACCTTGCTTCAATTGTGCGGGTGGGATTTGTCTCCGTAAGCCCAAGCAGCATCTGCACAAGGTCGGCAAACTCGGAAAGGGCTTTGAGCTGCTCTGCATTTGCTTCTATACGCACACCGACTTTTAGTTCGCCGAGAATGGCGTTGAAAAGAGCGTAGACGGTTATCTCATAGGCTTTATCAATACTGCGAGACAAACCTCGCGAACGCTGAAACCGCTCCAGGAAATCCCTAAGACGGAATTCCACTGTTGGCTGCCTCAGATAATCGTTTATTTCGCGAACAATTCTCTGTCGTTTCGCGAACTGCTGGTAGATGTATCGTTCCACTACACCGCTAAAGTGATTGTTAATTTCGGCTAATTGTCGAAGTACGGACGGCGGGATGGCATTCTCATCGAAGAGGTTGTCTTGGAATTTCTGGGATGAGGTCGAGACACGCCCAACCAGCCTTTGGGAGACCTCATCGCGCCAACGCTTGGAAGGGTTGCGGTAATTCTCGCGATCCGAGAGCGATTCAGGCGACAGTTCACCTATACGCACTTTGCAGAGTATCTCTGCTATCTGAATCGGCTCTCGCGCTTGCTGCCATTCGCGTGGCTGGAGCGCCACCAGCGCCACGCGCTCGCGCAGCTCGGGTGCGCACACAACTTTGTGCCCTCCCACCGATAGTTTTTTGGCAATCTCCTCGAACGAGAAGAAGTCGGGCGCGAACTCCACCTGTTGCGCCTTGCCCACGCATAGCGTCAGCCACCCTGTTAGCAGCACGATTCGATGGCGCATCGTCGGTACCTCCACGCTTCGGTTCCTCAACGCCTATGATACCCGATTTTGACTACAAATGTCAACAACTAAACCGCTCCTCCTACAAAGAGATGTTCGGGTTCGCGGGAAGCCAACGCTGCATTAGCAGGAAGATATCTCTAAGGCGCGAATTGCTGACATGTTATGCAGGTCGACATTTCGCTGGCGAGTCCTTTCTTGGGAACCCTTCAAGAGGGTGGAGATAGGCTATGCAGCATGATTCAGCTTTCTCAGCAAGCGATAGAGGCTATGCTGGAGCGAGGCTATGACCGCTGGATGGTAATGTACTCTGGAGGAAAAGACTCAACAGCGGCGTTGGTGCTGTGTATTGAAGTACTCAAGAAACACAACATCTTGCCTGAAGCGTTATATTGTGATACTGGGGTGGAAATACCCACTTTGCACGAATTTGCTCTCTCTTTTCTCCAATTAGTTGGGGTAAGACAGTTGGCTAAGGCGAAGATTTTACGACCTGCGCCCGAAGATTCTTTCTGGGTGCAGGTGATTGGGAAAGGATACCCACCTCCTCATCAGGGCTTCCGTTGGTGCACACACCGCCTGAAGATTAAGCCAGTTGAGAGCTACCTGAGTGCGTTGGACCCTCTGGAGAGGGAGCGCACTTTGGTAGTCACAGGCGTGCGTTTTGGCGAGTCCGATGCGCGGGATACACGCTTGAGGCTATCCTGTTCGCGTGGCGGTGAATGTGGACAGGGGGTCTGGTACGAGCAGAGCCAGCGCTTGCGGATTGGTTATTTCTCCCCGATAGTGATATGGCGAGAATGTGAGGTATGGGACTTCCTCACACTGATTGCACCGTCATGGGGCTATCCGACTCGCGACCTGACCTCGGTGTACAAAGGGCGTGAAACTCGCTTCGGCTGCTGGACTTGCTCAGTAGTATCGCAGGATCGAACCATGCAGAAGATAGTGCAAGGAGAAGAGCGTTGGAAGCCCCTGTTGGAATTTCGAAACTGGCTAGTGGAGTTCGCTCGTACACCAGACAACAGGGTTCGTAAACCAAACGGGCAACTGGGGCGATTGACCCTCAAGGCGCGAGCAACTATCTTAGTGCGTCTCCGCGAAGTAGAACAGAAAATACAACAAAGCATACTGTCAGAGATTGGGTATAATTGCATACTACAGCTGTGGGGAGACCCACGCTACTCGGATTCTTACGATGGAGGGTAGGATGCCATATACAAGTCAGATGAATAATCCTTTGGGGGTCTCAGACTTCTTAGAGCAGATCTCAGAACAGGATTATGAACTGCTGAAAGAGGTGAATCACCTAGTGGAGCAGTTAACGAGAAGCTTGAACCCTGCATCAGTGCGACAGGTTACGCCCGCTTCGTCGAACTGTCGTCTGATTACGATAGCCGTCGATGGGGGAAGTTCGCTCTTGTTTCCCCAGTTTCGTGAGATAAGTCTCGGCATGATTAGGGTCAGCGCCTTCGGCAGCGACTTAGAAGAGCAGCCTGAGCCTGTCGTCAAAGTAATCAAAAATTACGAACTGTTTGATATTTTGAAAACACAAGGTGAGAACGCTGGTCGGTTGCTTCGCGCAAAACGCCGTGAATTTGTAGAGAGTCTGTTCAGGGAGCCTCCTTTGCAGGAATTTTCAGCGGAAACGGGCATCAACTATGAAGACTTAGGGGAATATGTGTACAGAGACTTGGAGAGTTTCACGAACGTACTGCGTAGCATTCTGGAGTGGGCTTACATAGTCGCACTCGCGAAGAAGTACAAGGATGCGGGCATAAAAGTTGTTCTGGTTCGCGATGGGCGATTGGAACAGCACGGAGTGAGAAACTCCTTTATAGAGAAGCTCAAGGAACATTTTGCCACCCGCCAAACCAGAATCGTGGGCGTAGTCAAAAGTACGAAACTCTTGCGCGAAGGTATTCCTTCTCTGGTCATTCTAAGGTGGATGTCGCAGCATGTGAAAGGTAATCCTGTCTACTTCCGTGTTCCCGATGAATTAATGCGCTACACCTTCGGCTTCGAGCGTCAGTGGAACCCTGACTACCATGAAAGCTTTGTATTTGGATACCGCTACATCGGGAAGTTCTATCCAGAAACTTACTCCCCTCTGCAGTCGGTAATCACTTTCGATGTTCCGTTTTACTTTGCTGAAGATCAGCAGTTTATAGAAGACATTGTTAGTACCTTGTACAACCATCGTTCTGTTCTGCACGATGGCTCTATCTCAACAATCTCAGAAGCGCATGAGCGCGCCTCTATTGACAGCGCAGTCGTTAATCTGATCGAAAATGAACTGAGACACCAGATTCAGCAGAAGACGGGTTTGTGTATTCCTGCAATCGGGAGGTAGTTATGCGACGTGGAATTGGCTTTGTGGTCGACATCTACACACGCGACGGCAAGACTTATATTGTGCTGGTGCTGGACTATCGCGAGCTCAAGAGGAGCGCGCTAAAATTAGGACAATTCGTGAAGATTTGCACAGGTACATACTATGAAAACCGCGCAGAATACTTGGGAATGGTTACGAACTCTATCTACCGCCCCGTGACCTACGACGCTCACGCGGAAGCGCTGGCGCTGAGAAATATCAATCAAGCTGAACTGGATGAACATACAGCAAAGAACATTAATTTTCTCCACTATGAAATCGTAATACTTGGAAGGTACACGGGCGTGGATGATAAGAGTGAGGCGACTCGTGTCTCGTTCTACCCCTCAACGCGCACAGTACCTTCGCTCTTAGATGTCAGCGTTTCTTGTTTGGATCACAATGAACTGGAGAAGCTGATTAATGTTACTCTTCAGCCGACAGGATTGTCGTCAGAAGAGCATTCTTACGTAGACCTCGGACACCTCCGTCTGGGAAGCGATGAGGACGGTAGACTTACGGGTGTGAAAAAGCGTATCGATATTGCGAACTTTCACGGACGCCGCACCGCAAACTTTGGAAAGACGGGCTTTGGAAAAAGCAACGAAAATAAGGTCATCTTGGTACTGCTGAAGTATTACTTCCCAGAAATGGGCATGCTGATTTTCGACCTGAACGGCGAATACGCCACACAAACTACTGAAAGTACATCTATGGGCTTGATACAAGCATTTGAGCAGCTCGAAATACAGAACCAGATAGTATGGTTTACAAATCGCCAAGTTCCAGATGAGGACGCGGAAAAGGATATTCTCGAAGTAAAGCCCATAAAAATCAACTTCTTCAGGGAGCCGTACCTAGCAATTGAGCTAGCCTACCAGCGCGAACTGTTCCAGGGGGGGCGTCCGCCCCAGTACCTGGAGGCTGCTCGCTCTGGCGTTGACCCTGAAAATGGGGAGTGGATAAGAATCCCAAACAAAATGGCGTATGTTTACGGAGCACTGCTAGAAGCGGGACTAAAGCCCCCGAACGGAATGAAGATTCGCTACGCGGACAGTGAGTACGAGGCCCGAGATGGAGGCTTCTACAGCCACGAAACTGATTTGAGAAAAGCCTTTGAGGCAGCGAAAAAGGCCTCGAAGCAAAAATCCACGGAGACCGATTCCGAAAGTGACGGCGAGGAGAAACGCGGCAGCGCGCGAGAGCTATACCAATACGCTAAAAGGCTGTCTTTCTTGAAAGACCTGCATACAGATGATGATGTGGAGAACTTCATAGACAGCGCTGTTCATAACGCTATTTCTGGCAAAGTCGTCATAATTGACCTGCCTACAGTGCGCCCTGAACAGGTGGAGTTCATCAGCTCACGCCTTGCAGCTCGTCTCTTCAACGAGGCGCTCCAACGATACACTCAGGGGATAGGTGGGGACGGTCAGCAGCAAAAGACAGACGTTCTCGTGGTCATCGAAGAGGCGCACAACCTGCTCGCTGAACCAAGCAGTGTTTTTTACCGGATTGCGAAGGAAGGTAGAAAGTATGGTATCGGTATGCTCTACTCCACCCAGTCGCCGAGTGGGATACCAATGGACATTCTTGCGCAGACAGAAAACTTCCTTGTCAAGCATGTCAGTAGCGAGGATGATGCAAAAGTCTTGAAGAAGGCGAAAGTTGCCTTCGCAGAACCAATTTCCGACTTTATCTTGAATGAACCTGTCGTCGGATTGTCCTATGTGTACATGGAACCCTACCAGCCTTTCCCAGTGCCAGTTCAGGTAAGGCTACTGGAAGAAGTGATACAAGAACTTCGGGACAGGAAAACTCGTGAGCTGCCGTCCGAAAAGCCTACCAAAAGCAATCAGCCTTGAGGTACAATGTAAGCGATGGCTGTTGAAACCCCTGCCACGCTGAGGCTGAATAGGTCGCCAGAGACAGTCTTGGAGCGACTGCATCTCCATGCGCCGCTTCTGAAACAGCAGTATGGCGCGTTCAGACTGTGGCTGGTCGATCCACAGGCGCTTACCATGAAGCGAAAGCTTCCAGTGTTTCTGGTGGAGCTACATGCCCCCCTCACGCTAATTCAGTTTATCGGGCTTGAGCAGGCAATTGGCCGTGCAATAGGAAAAAAAGCGCGACTGGTGTTGCGCCAACAGTATCTTGAGCAACACGGCGTAGAGGCGGTTCAGAATGCACAACTGATCTTAGAATAGTGTAGCTGTTCTCGAGCACAAACATGACAGATGTTCGCTCACGCCTTCAACATATCCTTCGTGAATGCAAGTATGCGCGCGAGTTCTTGGCAGATCACTCCCTTGCAGATTTCCAAAATGACCCCAAAACCGTGCATGCCGTTATACGCTGTCTTGAAGTGATTGGTGAAGCGACAAAGAAAATCCCTGTAGCCTTGCGACAGCGGTATCCGCAGATACCTTGGAGTCAGGTAGCAGGAATGCGCGACAAGTTGATTCACGATTATGAGTATGTAAACTTGCAGATGGTATACGATACAGTTTTGAAAGATGTACCTGTCCTCGAGCAGGTAGTGGCTCAGATGCTGAGTGAACTCAGCATCGAACAGGATGCTGATACGAACCAAGCGGCTGATTAGCAAACGGTGCGCATCCTCGCCGACGCTACGGTAGCGTCTGCGTCTCGCGGATGGCTCCGTCGGCGCGGATGCCGACGCCACAAAGAGCGGGTACACTTAATGCGGAGGCGAAAGGGGCGTGTTCTTCGTCTCAAAGCTGTTTGGGCGTTTTGGGCGCGACTTGGGAATCGATCTGGGCACGGCAACAACCTTGGTGCACGTGCGCGGCAGAGGGATTATGCTGCGCGAGCCGTCGGTGATTGCTATTGACCAAGACACGCGCAAGGTGCTGGCAGTGGGCGAGGAAGCCAAGCGCATGCTGGGACGCACGCCCGCCAACATCATCGCCGTGCGCCCGCTCAAAGACGGCGTGATTGCTGACTTTGAGCAGACCGAAAAGATGCTCCAGTACTACGCCAGCAAGGTGTCGCGCCATCGTTGGATCCCACCGCGCATGGTCGTGGGCATCCCCAGCGGCGTTACGGAAGTGGAGCGGCGTGCCGTGCTGCAAGCCGCGATGCGTGCAGGGGCACGCGAAGCGTATGTGATTGAGGAGCCGATGGCCGCCGCCATCGGTGTAGGACTGCCTGTCGTGGAACCGACCGGCTCGATGGTGGTCGACATCGGCGGCGGCACGACTGAGGTCGCCGTGATTTCGCTGGCAGGCATCGTCGCCAGTCGCTCTATCCGCATTGCAGGCGATGAAATCGACGAGGCAATCGCCAACTATGTGCGCCGTACCTACAACTTGTTTATTGGCGAGCGCACCGCTGAACAGGTCAAGATCGAAATCGGCTCCGCCTTCCCGTTGGAAGAGGAACTGGAACTTGAAGTGAAGGGGCGCGACCTCATCAGCGGGCTACCCCGCAGCGTCGTAATCACTTCCGAAGAGATTCGGAGTGCGATTGCCGAGCCAGTGAACGCGATTGTAGAAGCCGTCAAGCAGACTTTGGAAGTGACGCCCCCCGAACTGGCGGCTGACATTATGAACTACGGCATCGTGTTGTGCGGGGGTGGTGCGCTGCTGCGCGGGCTGGACAAACTCATCCAGCACGAGACCCAGATGCCCGTGTATGTCGCCAGCGATCCTACCTCTGCGGTGGTGCTGGGCACGGGCAAAGTGCTGGAAGAGCTGGAGAACAACCCGATGCTGCGCAAGGTGTTGCAAACCGCCCAAGCGCCGCGCAAGAGGTGAGACCCATGAAACGCCGTCGCTGGAGTTGGCTGTTTCTGGCGACGCTGGGGCTGCTGCTGGGCGTCTACCACAACCACCGCGTGCATCGAGGTGAGCCAGACCTGCTCACGGCGTTCCTACGCAGCCTGCTTCTACCACTGCAACGCGGGGCGCGCGCTGCCACAGAGAGTACGGGTGAGCTGTTTGCAACGCTCGCGCGGGCACGCGAGGCGCTTCGCGAATATGACCATCTGGCGCTGGAGAACGCTCGCCTGAAGCGCGAGCTGGAGCAGCTGCGTGCCGTCGCCGCCGAGAACGAATCGCTGCGCCAGACGCTGCGCCTGCGCTCCCAACTGCCCCACGAGTGGGTGGGCTGCCGCGTGATTGCCTCTTACCCGCAGCTGGGGCAACAGACGCTGATTTTGGATCGGGGTGCGGACGATGGCATCCTCGCGGGCGCACCAGTGGTTGCCAGTGAGGGCTTGGTCGGAGTGGTGGAACACGCGGATGCGCACACCTGCACAGTGCGCCTGCTCACCGCGCCACGCACAGCGGTCAGCGCAAAGGTGCTGAACGCGCACAAGATAAGCGTCGGCGTGTGCGAAGGGCGGGGCGACAGCACGCTCTTACTGAACTTCATTCCACCTGAGGCGCCGCTGCAGGCGGGCGACTGCGTCGTCACGGCGGGACTGGGCGGTAAGTACCCCCCGAACTTGCCTATCGGCGTCGTTGAGCGCGTCTGGATCGATCGGCAATACTCCGTCAAAAAAGCGCTCGTGCGCCCAGCAGTGGCATTCGAGCAACTGCGTGTTGCGCTGGTGCAATCGCAGAAATCTCCAAGCCGTCGCTCTCAGTGAACCCGCCCGCGTTCGAGGCGTCTATAGCCCCGAAATGGTCGGCGATACGGTATCCTATAACGGGA
Source organism: Fimbriimonadales bacterium (assembly GCA_025060055.1). Lineage (GTDB taxonomy): Bacteria > Armatimonadota > Fimbriimonadia > Fimbriimonadales > GBS-DC > GBS-DC. The sequence goes on from JANXCK010000042.1 coordinate 15,480, forward strand.
GACACGCTGCTGTGGACACCCTCTCCGCCGAACTGATGCTGGTAGAGCGCGCCCAAGCGCAGGACGAGACGGCGTTCGAGCAGATTATGCAGCTGTACGCCGATCGGCTCTACAACTATGTGCTGCGGATGGTGGGCAACCGCGCCGATGCCGAAGACATCGTGCAGGAAACCTTCCTGCGTGCCTATCAGGGGCTACCGAGCTTCGACCGACGCGCAAGCCTCAGCACATGGCTGTACCGAATCGCGACCAACTTGTGCATCGACCACCAGCGCAGGCGGGCACGGCGCGTACAAACCGTCTCGTACGCCGATTATGAGGACGACGCGGGCGAAACAAGCGAATGGGAGTTCGCCGACACCCACACGCCCAGCCCGATGGATGCCGTGCTGCACAAGGAGCTACAGCAAGTGGTGGAGCAAGCGGTTGCCACCCTATCGCCGAAACTCAAAACCGTGTTGCTCCTATACGATGTCGAGGAACTTTCCTATGAGGAGATTGCGCGTGTGCTGAATATTCCGATGGGCACTGTCAAGTCGCGGCTCAATCACGCGCGAAGCCAAATCCAAAAACAAGTGGAAGCGTATTTGCGAGGTGAAACCAAATGAGTTGCACTCGATACGAGCGCTGGCTCTGGGAGTATATCGAGGGGCGCCTCAGCCCCGCGCAGACGGAGTTGGTGCGAGCGCATCTGCAGGCGTGTGCGAGTTGCCAGCGTCGGCTCGAAGCGGCATACGCGACCTATCGAGCGTTGCACACGCTGCC
>JANXCK010000104.1 GCA_025060055.1 Fimbriimonadales bacterium
TGCCGACGACCCCGCAGGGCTGATTATCTCGGAGAACTTGCGCGCTCAGATTACTGGCTTACAGCAAGCCGTGAGCAACGCGCAGGATGCAGTGAACATGATTAAAACCGCCGAGGCTGCGCTGGACGAAGTTCACAACGCTCTGCGCACGATGCGCCAACTCGTGCTGCACGCTGCTAACACAGGCGTCAACGATTACGCCGCGCTGCAAGCCGACCAAACACAAATCCGTGCGCTGATTGACAGCATCAACCGCATCGCAGAGCAGACCTCCTTCGGCACTAAGAAGCTTTTGGACGGTACTTCGGGCATTAGCGCAGCGGTGACAGACCCCACGCGGATTTCGGGAATCTTCATCGGTGGGCTGTTCAACAACTTCCCCACTGCCACTGGCGCCGTGACCCTGCAGGTCACCACCGCTGCGACACGCGCCACTGTGCCCGCAGCGAACTTGCGACAGCTCCCTGCAGGCACCACGCTTGCCAGTCTGATGGACGTGGCGGGCAGCGTGGTCATCAACGGCTACACCATCAACATAACGACGAACGAAACCGTAGGCAACGTGGTCGATAAGATTAATGCTGTGTCGCACATCACGGGCGTTGTGGCAAACTACAACGACACGACGCGCCAGATTGAGCTGCGCCATCGCGAATATGGGGCGCAGTTCCGGGTTCGGGTCAACGACAACGCTGGGGTCATCCTGACGGGCACGACCAGCGTGGATGTGCAAGGCACAAACGCTGTTGCGACGGTCGTAGCGAACACGGTCAACGGCGTGCAGACAGTGACCTTCACAGGGGGGCAGGCGACGGGCGATTCGGGACTGCGCTTGCGCGACAACCTCGGCAACGTGATTATGCTCACGGAGGCGGGCAACGATACCACGCTGCCCCTGGCGCAAGTGGCGGTTGTATCCGCAGGGCAGCTTCAGTTCCAAGTCGGGGCAAACGCGGGGCAGTTCGTGCGCTTCTCGCTGATGGATGTCAACGCAGCGAAACTGGGCACGACGGTCATTCCTGGACAAAGCCTCGCCACCATCGATATCACACAGCCGAACTCCACCGACAACGCCCTGCGCATCATCGACGCTGCCATCAGCGAGGTTTCCAAAATGCGCGGCGATATGGGCGCGTTCCAACGCTATGTGCTGGAAAGCAACATCCGCTCGCTGAATGTCGCCCGCGAGAATGTGATGGCAAGCGAGTCGACTATTCGCGACGCCGACTTCGCCGTGGAGATTTCGAACTTCACGAAACAGCAGATTCTGATGCAGTCGGGAATGTCGGTGCTGGCGCAAGCGAACTCGATGCCGCAGACCGTGCTGCAGCTGCTGCAGCGGATTTAGTAAGTGCTTCCTCGGCTACAGCCCGCGTAGGCGGGCTTCGTTTGTGAAGGCACGACTTCAGTCGCCTTGTCTTCACAAGTACGGCTCGACCCGACCGCCCTGCGGAACCTAATCCCCACTTTCTCGCGCTTTCTGGATTGCTTCCTGCATAACCGCGTGCAGCGGTGCGCCGTGTTGTCGGGCGAGCGCGACGCAGTCCTCGTACTCAGGTGCAAGGTGCAAGACGCGCTTACCTTCCCGCGCCCGCTTGACTCGCACCACGCCATATGCCGTCTCCACACGCAGGTGGTCGCGCTCTAAGCAGCGGCGGTTCATCAGGCTGTAGCGCACGCCGAGCGTTGGCGTCTCGCGCAGGAGCAGGTTCATCAGCGCGTCGGCGCGTTCGGGCGCAGCAAGAACGGTCAAATGCACGCCAGGACGGCTCTTTTTCATCTGCACGGGCGTGAAAAACACATCGAGCGCGCCCTCATTGAGGGCACGCTCCATCACATAACCGAGTTGTTGCGGCGTGGCATCGTCTATGTTTGTCTCGATTTGCACCACGCTCTGCCAGTCGCCAGCGGGCGTTTGCAGCGTATCTGTCGACTCGCCCACGAAGATTCGCAGCAGGTTCGGCAGCGGGCGGTCGGCGTGTCCTGCGCCGTAGCCGACTGTTTCCCAGCGCATCGGGGGCTGCACGCCGAACCGATGGCTCAGTGCCACTGCAAGCGCGGCGCCTGTGGGCGTCACGGTCTCGCCCTGAATGGGGATTCCGTAGGTGGGCACACCGCGCAGCAGCTCCACCACAGCGGGGGCGGGTAAGGGCAGTGCGCCGTGCGCAGCGTCCACGAACCCGCGTCCCATCGGCAACGGCGAGCAGACAATCCGCTCCACACCCAGCGTGTGAAAGCCCCAGCAGGCGCCGACCACATCCAGAATCGCGTCCACTGCGCCCACCTCGTGAAAATGCACGCGGTCAGGCGTCGTGCCATGCACCGCCGCTTCCGCTTCGGCAAGGCGCGTGAACACCGCACCGGCGTTCTGCTTCACGACGGGAGGCAGGTCGCCTTGCTCAATAATCTCCAGCACATCACTGAGGTGGCGATGGGGCTGCTCTTCATCGTGCGTGATGTAGACCCGCCGTGCGTAGATTGCCTCGATTTCCACGCGCTCACTGCGCCACTGCCAGCCTGAGAGAGGGAGCGTGTGCAGCGCGTCCAGTAACTCGCTCTCGGCGACACCTGCCTCGATGAGGGCAGCAAGCGTCATATCGCCCGCGATGCCGCCGATACAGTCCAGATATGCCAGTTTCATAGAACCTCTAAGACCTCGTGGGCAGCGCGTTCACCCGATTCGATTGCGCCGTTAATATACCCCATCCAGCACGTGGCGGTCTCTGTGCCTGCCCAGAAGATGCGTCCGACGGGCTGACGCAGCGCGTGCCCAAACTGAGTCCATGCACCAGGCGGGAAGTGCGCGCCGTAGCATCCGCGCGACCAAGCTTCCGCACTCCAGTCGTGGTCTAAGTAGAGTTCAGGTTTGGCAGCGCGCTCGCCGAAGTAGCATGCGAGGCAGCGCAGGGCAGCTGTGCGCCGCGCGTCGGCGCCCGCCGCGCTCATCTGCCGCGCCGCCGCGCCCTCCATAAAGCCCAGCAAGATCCCGCAGGAGCCGTCAGGGGGCGAGTTGTCGAACACCAGATGCAACGGCTCCAAGTCGCTCGTCACAAAGCCGCTTAGCCCCTGCTCGCGCCAGAAGGGACGGTCATATAAGGCAAAGCATTTGATGACCGAGCCGTTGGGCAGGCGTTGCGTGAGTTGGTCGCGTGCTGGGGGTAAAGGCGGGTCGTACTCGATGCGTCCCGCGAGCGTGGGCGGTACGGCGGCGATGAGGGCGCGTGCCGTGTAGGTTATGCCCTGCTGCGTGGTCGCTTGCACGAGGTCGTTGCACTGCGCTATCTGGCGCACGGGCTGACCCAGCACCACGCGCTCTCCGAGCGACTCGGCAAGGCGTAAAGCAAGGCTTTGCGCACCCTCAGCGAACCTATCTTGCTGTGCCCCGCCGCGCGTGCCTGTCAGTCGCTCCACGCCACCGCCTGAGTGGATGTAAAACAACGCATGCAGCAGCGAGAACTCGAACGGCTCCGCCGCGAACACCGCCTCCGCGAACAGTTTCATCCCCCAGCGTCCGATGCGCGTGCGCATTGCTCGCTCCGCCCAGCTGGCGAAGGTGATGCTGTCCCACTCCGCAGCGCGCGGCGCACGCCATGGGGCGTCCAGCGGCACCTGCTGCGCCATTCTGTCCAGCGCGGCGATTGCGCTCCCGAAGTCGAGCAACGGCAGCAACCCCAGTTTCGGGATCGTGCCGGCATAGCGGCGCACTTGCCCGCCGAAACACAGTAGGCTCTCGCCCTCGGCATATGTGGGAAACAGGCAAACCCCCAGTCGCTTGGCAAGGGCGTAGGCGCGATCCTGCGTGGGACCGAGCCACTGCCCGCCCAAGTCAATCCAGCAGTTAGGTGCGACCTCGTGGCGCAGGAGGCGCCC
>JANXCK010000172.1 GCA_025060055.1 Fimbriimonadales bacterium
GTCAGCAAGTCCGTGTCGTTCACGATGCCGTTTTTGTCAAGGTCTTCGTGGCGTGTGAACCCTGTGCCCGCTGTGTTTATAGCAAGCAGCACTGCTAGCAGGTCGGTGTCGCCCACGCACCCGTCGCCATCGGTATCGCCCGTGCGCCAAGTATCCAGCAGGAACGCCTCGTCGCGTCGCGTCGCTGCGTTGTAGCCGAGTCCTACGATGTAGCGTCCATCGAGCGAGATGCCTCGAGCTTCGCGAAGCGCGGAGCCGCCCGAAAGTAAGTGGGCGTAGGTTTGGTTTAGGTCTTGCATTGTGTTCGTGAGCGCGTCCCAGCAAAAAGCACGGTACGCACGGTTTGCGTCTTCTGCATAGCCGACCACGAACCGTCCATCCGCCGATATGCCGTGTGCATAGCTGTAGGCTCCGCCCAGAGTGCCAAGGTCGTACATCCGTTGGGCTTGCTGGCTCCATCGGAAGGCGCGGCGGCTCTGGTTGGCGTCGAACGCATAACCGATTACGAACTGTCCGCCCGTTGAGGCGCCGTAGGCGTAGCCGTACGAACCGCCCAAGGTGCCAAGGTTTTGGATAAGCCCGCTCTGCCCGTCCCACAGCACGGCATACGACCATTCTGGAATGCTTGCCGACCAGCCGACGACGAACCGTCCGTCGGGCGAGACGGCATACGCCCCGCTGCCGCTGCTGTTGGGCAGTGCGTCGAGGCTCTGCATTATCCCTGTGCGCTCATCCCATCGGAACGCGCGATATTCGTCGCGAGCGTTCCGAGCTATGCCGACCACGACGCGCCCGTCTGCCGACACGCTATACGCTCGGCTTTCGATGCCGCCCAGCGTGCCGAGATTGCGCATAATACCCGTCTGTCCATCCCAGCGAAACGCGCGATACTGCGCACTACTGTTGTAGGCGTAGCCGACCACGAACCGCCCATCTGCCGACACGCCGAAGGCGATGCTGGAACGCCCACCTAAGGTACCGAGGTCTTGCATCGTTCGGGTGCGCGCGTCCCAGCGGAAGGCACGCCCTTGTCCGCTGGAGTTGTATGCGAAGCCAACCACGAACCGTCCATCGGCAGAGACGCCGTGCGCAACGCTGGAGCGTCCTCCCAGCGTACCGAGCCAGACGAGCTGCTGCGACTCCCCGTTCGATAACCCGCTTAGCCCAGCACTTAGCATCAGCATCCACTTTACAGCGAACCTGTTGACCATTCCTCTCATGGTGCCACCTCTGTTGCCCCGCTGCCCGCCATAGAGCGATGCCCATAGTGCAGCGGTTTGATCCAAAGTATGCCACAGCATGCGCCTTTCGACGATGTAAAACCTGCTATTCTCCCAACACTTGCACATGCACGGTGCGTGTGCGGGGGCGCGTGTCGAAATCGAGCAGCACAATCTGCTGCCACGCGCCTAAGGTCATTCGCCCGCCGACAATCGGCACGGCGAGCGACGGTCCCAGCAGCGAGGCGCGGATATGCGAGTGCCCATTATCGTCGTGCCAGCGAGCTTCGTGTGCATACGGGGCATCGCGCGGGGCTATCCGCTCCAGCACGGTCTTCATATCCTGCTCCAGCCCCGACTCGTACTCAATCGTGGTGATGGCTGCGGTCGAGCCAACGACGAACACCACTGCTACCCCATTTACCACCCCGCTCTCCAGAATCACGCGCTCCACCATGCCCGTGATGTCGAGCATCGCGTCGTTGCCCTGCGTGGAGACCGTGAACCGACCTGAGTAGACCATCAGCCCTAAGTGTACCCCGCTCAGCCCAGTGCTTCGATTACTTTTAGCGCGACCTGCGCGCTGCCTGCAGGCGGCATGAGGTAGACCCCGTGCGCATACGGCGCCGCCTGCTGCACGAACTCCTGCGCTATCGCTATGCCGACTTGAAGCGCCGAGTCTTCGGGGGCTTCCGCCATCCGACGCAGAACCGATTCGGGAATTCTAATCCCGGGCACTTCGTTATGCATGAACTCGGCGTGGCGCATGCTACGCAGGGGTAGCACGCCTACAAACCACGGCGTGTTGAGTCGGTGCAGCAGTTCCGCCGTGCGTTCCACGACCGCTATCTCGAACAGCGGCTGCGTGTAGATGAGGTGTGCCCCTTCATCGATTTTGCGTCGCAGGCGTTCGTCCTCCGCGTCTAAGTCAGGGGCAAGCGGGTTGTATGCAGCGGCGATAGTGAAGTTCGCCTTGACACCAATACTGTTGCCTGCCAAGTCGCGCCCCTCGTTGAAGCGGCGCAGAATGCGAACCAGCCCAATTGCGTCCACATCGAACACGCTGGTTGCTGTGGGGTAGTCGCCAATCTGGGCGGGGTCGCCTGTGATTGCCAGCACGTTGCGGATGCCCAGCGCGTGCGCTCCCAGCAGGTCGGACTGGATTGCCAGCAGGTTGCGGTCGCGACATGCAAAGTGCATCATCACTTCGATTCCTGCCTCGCGCTGGATGATATGCGAGGTCGCTATCACATTCATCCGCAGGCGCGCCCGCGCCCCGTCGGAAATGTCGATAAGATGCACGCCGCAGTCTCTTAGCAAGCGTGCGCCCTCGATCACCTTCTGGATTTTTAGTCCGCGTGGTAGATCCAGTTCCACAGTAATCACACGCTCTTTGCCCAGTCGTTGCGACAGGCGCGACGGCTCAGCGCAGGGCAGCTCCTCTTGGGCGCCGCGCTCGCGGGCGCGGGCAGGGCTAATCGCTGTGGCGCGTTTGGGTGTTAGCCCACGCACGGCGTGGGCAACGGCGCGGGTGTGTTCAGGCGTCGTACCGCAGCAGCCCCCGACAATCGTTGCACCTGCCTCCGCCAAGCGCGCGGCATACTTGCCGAAATAGTCAGGATGAATGTCATACACCACCTGTCCCCGCACCAGCTGGGGCAAGCCGGGCGTGGGCATCGCGCTAATCGGCAGCGCCGTGGCGCCCGCCATCATCCGCACGATATCGAGCATTCGTTGCGGACCAACGATGCAGTTGCCGCCGACGGCGTCCACATCGAGCTGCTGCGTCTGCTCCGCGAACCGCTCAGGCAAGCCCTCCATGAGCGTCTCGCCGTCCTCCACGAAGCCCTTAGAAGCGATAATCGGCACATCGGGCGCGAGCCGACGCGCCACGCGAACCGCCAGTGCCAGCTCCTGAGGGTCGATGAAAGTCTCCAAAATCAGCCCATCCACACCGCCTTCTAACAGGGCGCGTATCTGCTCTTCGAACGCCTGCGCTGCCTCCTCAAAGCGCACCTCGCCCAGCGGCTCCAACGGTTTGCCCACAGGTCCCACCGCGCCGAACACCAGCGCGTCTGCGCCTACAGCCTCACGCGCCAAGCGCACTGCCTCCCTGTTGATCCGCCGAACCAACTCTGCGGGCGAGCCGAACTGCTCCAGCAGGCTGTAAGCGGGGGGCAACTCGCTGCCGCGCTCAGGCAAGTTCAGCAACCGCACACGGTTGGCGTAGTAGGTGTTGGTTTCAATCAGGCGTGCGCCCGCTTCGTAGTATTCGGCATGCAGGGCGCGAACTACTTCGGGGCGTGTGAGGTTCGCCAGCTCGTAGGGCTGCGGAACACCGCGCAGCGCCAGCATCGTGCCCATCGCGCCGTCCGCCACCAGCACACCCTGCGCCAGCCGTTGCCGAAACGCCTCGCGGGTCATCCGCACAATTCTACCTGCTCGTTATTGTAGCGCTGACAGGCTTCACCTTTAGCGGGAGCCGTGCAGCCGCGCATACGCCACCCGCAACACGCCCCCCAGCCGAATTGCGCCGATGCAGAGCGCGTAGAGCAGCGGGTTGAGCTGCTCACGATAGTGCTTTCGGTAAAACGCCTCCAGCGCACGATGCGATTCGCGAACTGCGCTGAGGCGCACTTGGCGCGTGCTGGCGCCGCCGTGGTGCAAGATGCAAACCTCTGGCACAAAGTAGATGCGCCAGCCTGCTTGCTTGACACGATAGCACCAGTCGACATCGTTGAAAAAGAGCGGGAACGCCTCGTCCATCAGCCCCACCTGCTCAATCACGGCGCGCCGAGTCATCAGGAAGGTCGCCATCGGCTGATCGACTTCGGCAACAGTATCGTAGCGGAACCAGCGCATCCGATAGCCGCCGAGCAGCCGCGAGTTCGGCAACAAGCGCGCCAGTCCCAGCACCTCGAACAGCAAATTCTTGGGCGTTGGGAAGCCCCGCACCGACGCCTGCACACGCCCGTCAGGGAAGAGCTGTTTCGCGCCGATGGCGCCCGCTTCAGGATGCGCTCGCAAAAACGCAACCGCTCGATCCAGCGTCGACTCGAAGACCTCTGTGTCGGGATTGAGCAGCAGGATGAACTCGCCTTGAGCGCGCTGTATCGCCTGATTGTTGCCTCGCGCGTAGCCCAAATTGTGCGCGTTCGCTATCAGAACCACTTGAGGGAACTCCGCGCAGACCATCGTCGCGCTGCCGTCGCTGGACGCATTATCAACCACGATGACCTCGAACGATTCAGAGGGCGGGTAGCGATAGAGGGACTGCAGGCACGCTCGGAGCAGCTCGCGCGTGTTCCAGTTCACGATGCAGATACTGAGAGTCAACGGCACGGGAGCGATTATACCAATCGGCGTTTCAAGCAGTCTGCGCAGTGGGCGACGGCGGGTGTGTGGGGGTGCAGAGAGCCGTTCATCGTGAGCCTCGTTGCTGCCCGCGTTTGGCTCGATCCGTAAGGTGCTTGACGAACGCCCCGCAAATCGGGCAGTAGCGCCAGTCGAGCTGCAGGGCGTAGCGACAGTTGGGACAGCGCAGCGGTTGGTCGGGCGCAACGAGGCGACTGGGCGCAGTGCGCGGGCTTGCCGACGCTGCACGCGGCGACGCAGGCACAGACGCCGCTGGGGCAGCAGCAGGGCGCGCCTGCGGCGGGCTAATCGGCGCGATCCGATAGCCACCTTCTACTTTCTGCCAGCGTATGCCCGCGCCCTCGCACAGCGCATCTAACGCTGTCTCCACCTCCACGCTGGGTAGGTTCAGCGTGTAGCGCAGGTCAGGCGCATCGGGAGCGACCTCCACCCTGACG
>JANXCK010000178.1 GCA_025060055.1 Fimbriimonadales bacterium
TTGCTCCACCAGCTGCAAAATCCGATGCAGCAGCGTCTCCGTCGCAGGCGCACGCACTTCGATCTCCAAAGTGCCGTTGCCGTTGATTGTGCCCGCATACACAAGGTCGCCCGCTGCCTTGTGTACGGGCACGCTCTCGCCTGTGATGGGCGACTGATCGACATGCGATTCGCCCTGCAGCACCACGCCGTCGGTGGGGATGCGCTCGCCAGGGCGAGCCAACACGCGATCGCCCACCTGCAACGCCTCGACGGGGACGGTCTCCGCGCCTTGCGGGGTGAGGCGCAGGGCGGTATCGGGCTGCAACGCCATCAGCGCGCGCACGGCGCGACGGCTGCGTGCAAGCGCGTAGTTCTGCAGCGTGTTGGAAAGCGAGAACAGGAAGAGCAGCGTTGCGCCTTCGGGGGCTTCGCCCACAATCGCGGCGCCCAACGCCGCCGCAATCATCAGGAAGTTCACATCGAGCCGACGCGCCCGCAGCGTCTGGTAGCCGTCAAGCACGCCGAAATAGCCGCCTGCAAGGTAAGCCACTGCGTAGGCGAGGCTGGCGAGGCTCGCTTGCCCCTGCCAGCGTAGCAGCCCGCCGACGCCAATCATCAGCAAAGTCAGTCCGCACAGCAGCGGTTCCCAAAAGGCGCGACTGCGCCAAAGCGGCGCGGGTCGCTCGACCGCTTTCACACGCCGCAGGAGCCGATCGACTGGCTCTGGCGGCGCGTCTTCGCGCTCTACGGTGAGCGTCTCGCCATCGAAATGGGCGCGGTAAACGATGCCGTGCAGTTGCCACCGCTTGCCATGCCGTGCCACGCTGGGGCAGGCAGCACAAACGCCCCCCTCCGGGTTGCGCAAACTGCAACTCGGAATGCGGATGCCCAGCTCGCGCAACAGCGGCTCAGCGGCACGCTTCGCATCCTCCGCGCTGAGCTGCTGAGGGTCGTACTCCAGTTCCACTGTGTCCTCTTTGTAGCGATAGCAAATCCGCCGAATGCCCTGATAACTCAGGGCGACTTTTGCCATCTCATCCGCGCACGAGTCTGCCTCGGCAAGCCGCTGGCGTATGTAGCGCACCATTCCCATCACACTTGCTCCCGCACCGTGCCGTTCCCAGAGCGACAATCGGGGCACAAGCCGTAATACACAATCCGCGCCCCCTGAATCTCGTAGCCTGAGCGCTCGGCAACCGCTCGCTGAATCTCGTGGATGCGGTCTTCGTCAAAGTCCACCACACGGTGGCACTTTGTGCAAACGAGGTTGACATGGGGGGTCAGGTCCGCGTCGAAATGCTCCGCGCCGTCGCCCGCGTCGCCCAGCGCATGTACCAGTCCCATCGATTTCAGCACATGCAGCGTTTTGTATACCGTAGCAAGGCTGAGCGTGGGGAACTGGGGTAGCAGCTGGTGATAGATCATCATCGCAGAGGGGTGGTCTTTGCTCTCGGCTAAGACTTTGCAGATAGCGACGCGCTGCGGCGTCAGGCGCAACCCTGCCTGTTTCAGCCCTATCGTAAGTCGATTCATAGGCTCTCTCCTGAGGAAAATGGTTTTCTGAAGCGAATTATACTCCAAAATGGGCGAGGATGTCAAGAGGGGAGGCTCGGTTCGCACGGGGACAGGCGGTAGGTTTTGAACAGGTAAGTAATACCAATCGGTGTTTCAAATGCTTCGTTTGCCCTCACCCCCTGACCCCCTCTCCCAGAGGGCGAGGGAGAGGCGTAGGGGCGAGGTGACCTCGCCCCTACCTCCTAACGGCTCCCCTTCCTCGTGGGAGAGGGGCTGGGGGTGAGGGTCACAAAGGGAGCATTTAACTTTTGAGGGACATAAGTCCCTCCAGTGTGAAATCGTCCTGTTTCGGGCGCGTTGAGAACGCACCCCTACAGGGCGTTGCAGGTAGGGGCGGGTTCCTAACCCGCCCTGCGGAAAATGGGATGATTTAACCTTTGAGGGACTTATTATTGCAGCAAGAGAAGGTTGGGGATAAGGGGTCAGATACGAGCGAGGATGCCTAAGCTACGGTTGAACCCCTATCTGCCCATAGTCGCGCAGCAGTCCGATGACCTTGCCAATGACACGAGCCTCCTCAACGGGTGCGTAGATAGGTTCGTAGGCGGGATTCGCGGACTCTAAGCGCACTCGTCCTTGCTCGAAGTAGATGCGCTTGATGGTCGCCTCGTCGCCCACCAGCACGGCTACCAGTTCGCCGTTGTAGGCAGTTTGCTGTGGCTTAATCACGACGAGGTCGCGCGGTAGGATATGCTCGCCGACCATACTGTCGCCCTTGACGCGCAGCAGGAAGGCATTCTCCACATTGCGCACCATATCGGCAGGCACGGGGATGAGGTCTTCCACATTTTCGTAGGCGAGGATCGGGGTTCCCGCTGCAATAGTGCCGACCAGAGGAAGCAGTCGGGCACGCTCGCGTTCTGGCTGATAGTCAGGATGGATGACTCGAATCGACCGCGCTTGGCTCCCTCGCTCGATGTACCCCTTGCGTTGTAGCGCGTCGAGGTGCAAGGTAATCCCGCGCAGGCTCTTGATGACGCCAACGCCCTGTTGAATCTCGCGGATGGTGGGCGGGTAGCCGTGTTCGCGCATGAACTGCACGATAAACTGCAGTATCATCTGTTGCGGTTTTGTAAGCATCTTCGCCATCGTTGCCTCCTATGTTGGTGGAGGAGAGGCGACAAGCCCTCCCCCGTTGCTCCGCTCCAGACAGCCGATGAAACGGCAGCTCACTCTGTAGAATATTGTACACTATCATTTGTCTACAAGTCAAGGGGGAAGGAGGGTGTTCGAAAACTGTTTTCGGGACGCGACGGCTAAAGCCGTTGCTGTGCAGACCAAGCCGACCTCCGTCGGCTGAATAGCCCGCGCAGGCGGGCTTCGTTTACACAGGAACGGCTTCAGCCGTCTTGTCTGCAGGCATTTTTCGAACACCCTCAGGGGGGAAGGCTCCCAGCAGGATTCAGTGTCGGGGCGTCATAATATAGGCTATGCGCTGTTGGAGCGGGGTCTGGCTGTTGGGCGTCGGCTGGCTCGTGGCGAGCTGGGCGAACGCGCCGCAACTTCAAGCACGCGCGGCAATCCTGATGGACGCTGAGACTCGGCAAGTACTCTACGCTAAGAACGCCCATCAAAAACTCCCACCTGCCAGTCTCACCAAAATCATGACCGCCATCGTCGTGCTAGATCGTTGCGACCTGGATGCGGTTGTGACGGTCTCAGGGCGCGCGGCGCGCACCAAGCCAAGCGCAATCAAGCTGCGTGAAGGCGAGCAGATTACAGTGCGCGATCTGCTCTACGCGCTGATGCTCCACTCCGCGAACGATGCAGCCGTTGCCTTAGCGGAGCATGCGGCAGGCTCGGTCGAGGCGTTCACGCGGTTGATGAACGCCAAAGCACGCGCAATAGGGGCACGCCACACGCGATTTATGAACCCGCATGGGCTTCACCATCCCCGCCATCTTTCAACCGCTTATGACCTTGCGCTCATCACCCGCTACGCAATGCAGAACGAGACTTTTCGTGCTATCGTGCGCACGCCCCTTTACTTTATGACCCGCTCCGCTTCTGAGGAGCACCTGTGGGTGGTCAACAAGGCGAAGTTTCTGAGTGAGTACCCGTATGCAGAAGGGGTCAAGACGGGCTACACGCGCCCTGCAGGGTTTTGCTTTGCTGGGGCAGCCTCGCAGGACGGGCGACGCCTGATTACAATCGTGCTGAACAGCCCCCAGCGCGAGGCGGACACGATTGCACTGATGGAGCATGGCTTCAACGACTGGGTACGGATGGAACTTGCAGCAGATGCGATTGTCGGCAGGGTTCGGGTTGAGAACGGCAGTCCGCCTGAAGCGTCGGTACGCCTTGCCAAGACGCTCTGCTGGGTCATGCCGAAGGCACACCAGGCACGCTATCGCTGGACGATCCAGCCCAAGTCGCTCTGTGCGCCGCTGCGTGCGGGCGATGCCGCAGGTTGGCTGGTGGTCTTTCGCGATGAGCGGCCGCTGGTGAGGGCGCAGGTATTGGTAGCGCACGATGTCGCGTATGCCTCACGGTGGCGCGGCGTAATTGGTTGGCTGACAGCAGGGGTGTTGGCATCGGGCGTTCTCGCGTGGCGGCGGGGACGAGGACGCCGCCCCGTCCACGCCACACGACGAATCATTCGCGGCTACTGAAACGCCGACGCCATGCCAAACCGCCTAACCCCACGACGAGGCCGAGTATCGCCGTCGGTTCAGGTATCAGATAGAACTCCAGAGCATCAAGAGCAAATCCGTTGCCCACTGCGCTCGTATTGAGGTTCACAATCGAGAGCGTCGCTTGGAAACCAGTAGTCGCACTACTGTCCCATTCGAAGTGCCACTGGTACCACAGACCAGGTCGTGGCGGTTCGGGAAAGTTGAACACGCCAATCGGCTCATCGTTCACCCTTAGCTGCAGCAAAGGCGGGGACTGGGCTGTCCAGATGGAAACCCAGCCCTTGAAGGCGTATACAGGACCTGGCTCCACAGGAACAGTCTGTCGCCAGACAGCTTGGTTGGGTATGGTCGCACCCTTGAGCATCAGCATCATCCCATCGCCCCTGCTGAGGTCGTCGTAGCTAATCGCTTCGTGGTGGTGGAGCGAGGGGTCTGTGGTCACGATGTATTGTCCGGGAGCAAGTGAGCGTTGCGGGTCTGAGCCGTCAGCGTTCGGGTTGTAGACATAGTCACTTTGGAAGCCGACATTCCCAAGCTCAAAGTCGTGGTTGAAGATTCGGTTCCGTTGAGCAAGTGCGCTACACAGCAGAGCCGACAGGGCGAACAACAACGCGCCAACTCGAAATCTCCCTTGAAAGCCACGATGATTGGACTGGTGCATCGCTGATCCTCCCGATCGCAGGGAGCAGCAACTTTTGTGCCAAACTCTGGTAATTCTAAGGAGAATTCGTCAAATTCCTCTCAACTGGCAGCGTTGCGTTGAGGTTCACGCACTCCGATGACATAAGCAAGCAGGGCAACGAGGGCAACCGTGCCCCACAGCAGTTTTGCCCAGTTGGGGAAAGCGTAAAACGAGAAAAACGCCTCGGTGAACGCCGCAAAGAGTATCAAGATCATTGAGCCTGCCAGAATCCAGAAGGCGTCAGGGGCGACTTGGCGCACGGCGTCGCGACGCGTGAGGTCGCCGGGTGCAATCATCGCCCGTCCCAGCATCAGCCCTGCCCCACCGCACATCAGCACAGCGCCCAGCTCAGGCACGCCGTGCGGATAGATCGACACCAGCAGGAACCCCAGCTTGCCCACATGGTACATTTCGCCTGCCAGCGTCCCCAGCAAAAAGCCGTTAGTGAGCAGCACATACACCGTCGGAACGCCCCAGAACACGCCTAACCCGAAAGCCAGCATCGCCGCACGCGAGTTGTTCACGAAGTAGAAGCTGCTCATCACAGAGGCAAATCGCGTCTCGCCAACCTGAAACTGTTTGCCCTGCTTCCACTGCTCGAACAGGGGACGCAGTTGGGGATCCACCAGCGCTTCAGCAATTGCTGGGTTGACCAGTATCATCAGGAACGGGATGAGCGCACCCAGCAGCAGCAGCCCTGCTGCCAGCGCGATGTAGCGGCTCCGACGGCGCACTGCCGCAGCAAATGAGTACCAAAACAGGCGCACACCGTTCCAAATGCTGCCCCGACGCGCTCGGTAGAGCGTGCCGTGCGCGCGTCCCAGCAGGCTGTTGAGGTATTCCACAACGCTGGAGTCTGCCCCCTGCTGACGCGCATATGCCAAGTCGGCAGCGGTTTGGCGGTAGAGCCTGCCCAGCTCGTCTAAC
>JANXCK010000194.1 GCA_025060055.1 Fimbriimonadales bacterium
GGTGGAGACGGGGTTCAGTGTGTTGTGTCAGATGTTGCCGCGTTCGGTTCACGCGGTGTCTTCGCGTGGGTTTGAGTTGAAGGTGTATGCGTTTGTGATTGCCTACTCCATCAGGTGCTTATAGGTGGCAAGTTGGGTTAAATCATAGGCATTTTGGGTCGCTTTCTGTACCGCTTCGCGCCCGTTGACCGCGATGTCCACCTCCAGATGCAGTTTGCTGAGCAGCCGTGTGGCAACCTTGCGGTTCACCTCGTTGTCTTCGACCAGCAGGATGCGCTTACCAGGAAACGCATCGGGCAGGGCGGTGGGCTGCGCTTCCGCCTGCGCCTGCGGCGGTTGTGCGACAGGCAAGGGTAAATCCACGTAAAACAGGCTGCCGACACCCTCTTCGCTCTCGACGCCGATACGCCCGCCCATCATCTCCGCGAGCCGCTTGCTGATGGTCAACCCCAGCCCTGTGCCGCCGTACTTGCGCGTGGTGGAGCTGTCGGCTTGCGTGAACGCCTCGAACAGGCTGTCTCGCTTGTCGGCGGGAATGCCAATCCCTGTGTCTTGCACGCCAATCCACACGCCTTGCGGGTAGGTGGGGCTGGGCAGCAGCATCACGGTCACCGAGCCTTCGTGGGTGAACTTAATCGCGTTGCTAACGAAGTTCGCGACAATCTGGCGCAGGCGCACGGGGTCGCCCAGCACCCATTCAGGAGCGTCAGGCGCGATGTGTGCCTGCAGGATTAGCCCTTTCTCGCTGGCACGCCCGCCAAACAGCGCAACCGCCTCGCGCACCAACCCGTGCAGATTCACAGCAATTTGCTCCAGCTCCATCTTGCCCGCCTCGATTTTGGAGAGGTCTAAAATGTCGTTGAGCAGTCCCAGCAAGTAATGTGCGCTGTTTTTGAGCGTGTTGAGCAAGTCGCGCTGCTCGGGCGTGAGCGGGGTATCTTCGAGCAGCTGCACCATCCC
Organism: Fimbriimonadales bacterium; assembly: GCA_025060055.1. GTDB lineage: Bacteria > Armatimonadota > Fimbriimonadia > Fimbriimonadales > GBS-DC > GBS-DC. The sequence goes on from JANXCK010000194.1 coordinate 961, forward strand.
CAGCACGCCGTTCATCGGCGTTCGGATTTCGTGGCTCATGTTCGCCAAGAACTCCGATTTGGCGCGATTGGCGGCTTCGGCACGCACTGCCATCTCGTGCGCCTCCAACAGCGCGAGTTCGAGCCGTTGGTTCGTCTCCTCCAGCAGTTTCTGCGCCACTTTGCGCTCGTGAATGTCGCGCACCAAAATAATCACGCTCTGTTCAGTATGAGGTGCAAAGCGTGCCTCGTAGTGATGCGCCTCACCTCGCATCGGTAAAGTGTACTCCCACACGAACGGCTGGCGCGTTTCCAACACAAAGCGAATGATTTGTAGCGCTTGGTCGGCGAACTCTTTGGGCAGCAGCTGATGGAGCGTGCTGCCCACTATCTCTGACTTAGGTATTAGCAGCAGGTTGTCATCTGGCGCGTAGACCTCTTGGAATACGCCATCGTTGTTCACCACAAACAGCAAATCAGGCATGGCAGAGAGCAGCGAGCTGAGGTACTGCTCGCGTTCCTGTACGCGATGCAGCAGCACCACATGCTCTGTAAGGTCAATCGCCACGCCTACCAGCGTTTTAAGGTTGCCTTGTGCATCGTACAGATGAGAGTAGTAGGTGCGGTAGTGGCGTCCTCGCCAAGTGCGCTCGGTAATCAACGGCTCGCCTCGTAGGGCGCGACGCAAATCGTCAACAATCTCGGGCGAGTCCGCCATCATCTCGAATAGGTTGCGGCTTTGAGGTGGCGCACTCGGCGAAGATCTAGCTAAGAAGCGCAGCGCCGCCCCTTCAACAAGAAGCAGTTCGCCACGCGCATCGCAGGCAAACACAATCACGGGCGCGTGCTCCAGCACTTGCTGACGCAGGTAGTTCAGGTACTCCAAAGTGGCTTGCTGCTCCCTTTCACGCCGCCGTGCCCGCTGTCGCGCATGTAGAGTCCATCCGACTGCCAACCCCACGATAAGCGCGAAGCTACCTGCCAAGATAAGCTCCCTTTGGTAGGCACGGTCGGCAGTCGCCAAGCTTGCCAGGTAGTCTTCTGCAGTGATGTCCACGCCCAGTGCGCCGATTAGCCTGCCTTGAGCGTCGCGCAGGGGCGCATACGCACTGATGAAAGTGCCCCAACGGTCGCTCGCAACGCCTGTAATTTGAGGTGTGCCCTGTGTGAGCACAGCGTGAATCTGCCAGTCGGCTTCGGGGTACTCATCCCCGATGTACGATTTGTCTTCGATGCCGTCCCCGTCATGGTCGCCAGGTGGCGTGGCATCCAGCACGAAGTAAATCTTGCCTTGCTTGCGAACAAAGGTGTAGATGAATCGGATTTTGGGGTTGGTGGCTTGAATCTTGGCAAGTGGCTCGATGGCGCGGCGGTATCGCTCTGTGGTTTCCTCGCCAGGTCGTAGCGTTTGGTGCAGACTCGTGTCGACGGTAGCTGCCGCTGCCAGCGCCGTGTTGAGCAACATTTGGTGGAACTGGTTCCGAATGATTGTTTTCGCCTCGTGGCGGAACATGTTGAGTGAAAACGCTGCGGCGCCAAACACGGTCAGCGCCGCTCCAACGCCCCACACCAGCGAAAGCCCCCAATCGCTCAGCCACTGCCGCATCGCATGCAGGTTATTCCACATTCGAGGAACTGCACTTCGTGAGAGACTGTTCGAGAAATCGTGTGTGCCCGACGGCTGAAGCCATTCCTATGCAAACAAAGCCGACCTCTGTCGGTTATAGCCCGCGCGGGCAGGATAGGTTGAGGTTGGCGCAAGCCTCAGATGCCCTTTTGGGGCGACGCCCGCGACGGCAGGAATGCCGTCGCACCAGCGTTCGGTGACCCGCGTAGGCGAACTTGGTCTGTACTGCAACGGCTTCAGCCGTCTATTTCTTATACAGTCTCTGAAATAGGGCACGAGGGCACTCTTGACTTGACATTTCGCTATCAAAATAGGTATACTTGTGGCGTTATGGAGGTAGCGACTATGACCGATCGACGCAGCGAGTATATCGAGGGTATCCTTAAGGCGTTCAAGGCAGGTGAGATCGATATGGCAGAAGCGATCAAGGCGATACGGAAACGCAAGCCGAATCAGGCGAAGCTGGACGGAGCGCAGGAGTTTGCGAAGTTGATAATGGAGGGCAAAATCGAGGAGGCGTTTGCGAAGTACCGCTTTGGCCTCAAAAATGTCCGTCAGCGACGGCGCAGCTCCAAAAACGGCACATCCGCCTGAGAGGCGCGCTCTGGAACCCCTCTCTGCTTTCGGAGAGGGGTTCTGCATTAGGTATCTTTAGTGCCATATGCATCGGTTTGCCTTCGTGGTTCACCCCGTCGATGTGAAACGGGACGCCGCGCGGAAGTACCCGATTGCCAAGTGGCTGCCCGAGCGTTGGGTCGAGCAGCTGCTAAGGCGCAAGGAGCCTGTGGTGGTGTCGCGCATCACGGGCGTTCAGTCGCCGGCAGGGGCACATACAGAAGGCTGGTTCATCGGTTGCCCGCTCTCGCCCCGCATGATGCTACAACTACCGCTCGAGTTTGTGTACCAGAAGATTATCCGCTGCGGGCAGATTGCGCAGGAGCTGGGCGCGGAGATTCTGGGGCTGGGCGCGTTCACTTCCGTAGTGGGCGACGGTGGAATCACCGTTGCCCGACACCTCGATATCGCCGTCACCACAGGCAACAGCTACACCGTAGCAACCGCGATTGAGGCAGCGGTATTAGGCGCCGAGAAGATGGGCATCCCTATCTGCGAAGCGAGTGTGGCAGTGGTGGGCGCAACGGGATCGATCGGGCGTACCTGTGCCGAGGCGTTGGCGCCGCAGGCGCAAGAGTTGCTACTGCTGGGACGCGATACAGCGCGTCTGGAACCACTTGCGGCGCAGCTTCGTCCCTTGGCGCGGGGAAGCGTGCGCGTCTCCACAGATATAGCGCACGACCTGCCCACTGCAGATGTGATCATCACGGTCACCAGCGCCGTGGACGCCGTCATTCATCCCAAGGATCTCAAATCGGGCGCGGTGGTGGTGGATGTGGCACGCCCGCGTGACGTGTCGGTGCGCGTGGCGCGGGAACGCGACGATGTGTTAGTGATTGAGGGTGGCTTGGTGGAAGTGCCCGGCGCGGTCGATTTCGGGTTCGACTTCGGCTTCCCGCCGCGCATGGCATACGCCTGCATGGCGGAAACGATGCTGCTTGCACTGGAGGGGCGCATCGAGAGCTTCACGCTGGGCAAGGAAGTGAGCCTGCAGCAGGCACAGACAATGCAAGCGCTCGCCCAGAAGCACGGCTTTCGAGTAGCGGGCTTTCGGAGCTTCGAGCGTGCCCTAACCGATGCCGAAATCGAGGCGATTCGGCAACGGGCAAGGCGGGCTGTGAGGACATAGTCAGCCCTGAAAGCTGATAGTGGGGTTCCACCACGCCTGCAGCTGCTGGAGCAACGCCTGCGCTTGCTGCTCGCTGAGCGACTTCGGGTCAAGACCCGCTTGTTGCGGACTGAGTTCGCCCGCAAAAATAAGCACATCGTCGCCGTTAGCGCTGGGCGCAATCACGGCAATCCCCACATTGGGCGCGTTCGGGTAGAACTCATAGAAGGCGCGCGCCAGCGCGAGCGCTTCCTGAAGCACGCGCGTCTTGCTCAGCACGCCCGACTGGATGCGGATGCGAGCGTGCCAGCGATTGGTATTCGGCTCGAAAGCGCACCACACAGGCGCACCGTTCAGACGATGGCTCAGCTTCTGCGCCAAGTTCGCCTCGGCTGCGCTCATACCCGCGAATGCCGAAGGTGAGGTTGGGGAAGGTGCGGGGGCGGGCGGCGTCGGCTCTGCAAGTGTCGGCGGAGGAACGCGCTCGGAGCCTGTCGGCGCGGTAGGAGCAAGAGTTGCTTGCTCACGCGGCGCAGGCGACACCGCCGATTCGCGTGGCGCGTTCATCCGCGCGCCCGCTACAAAAGCCGCCACCACCAGAATTAATGCCAACATCGCAAACAGGGTATACGCGAACACCTTCGGTTTTGCAGGCTTCACTTCAGGGGCGGGGGCAGGAGGCGGTGGAGCCACCTGCGCCGCATGCAGCGCACGCAACTGGTGCAACTTCGCTGTGTACCGCACATTGCCCGGCGCCAACTCCGCCAGCAGTTCGTACCACTGAATCGCATCCTCCAACTTGCCCTGATCGGCGTAGATGTCTCCCAATAAAGCATGCACTGTTTCGTTGCTGGGGAACCGCCCCAGAATGCGGCGGCACACCTCGACTGCTTCGTCGTACTTGCCCTGCATGCGCAACAGGTTCGCCCGCGCCAGCTCGGGATACACCTCGCGGTCGGAGCCTTCCGCGTAAAGTGGGTCGAGCGTGTCCTCACGGATACGCGACCCGCACTCCATACAGAATGCGCTCACATCAGGTATCTCGGCAAAACACTTCGGGCAGACCATCGTGCCTAATCTCGCCTCCCTGTGCGTACCTCTAAATTGTCGGCGTCCACGCCAGAAATTGTTCCCTAACCGCGCGGTTTATGGTACCTATCGGGGTAAAATACCTGCGATGATGCAACGACTCATCTGGGGATTGGTATGGGGGCTGCTGAGCGTTGTGGCGTGGGCACAGCCGACGGCGCGCCCCGTCTACTACATTCAGTTCAAGGAAATCGTGCATCGTGCCTCGGCGGACTATCTGATGCGAGCGCACGCGGACGCGCTCAAGGCGAACGCGGGCGCGTTTCTGGTGCTACTGGATACCCCTGGAGGCGAGCTCCAAGCCACGCGCGACATCACCAGCACGCTGCTCAACAGCCCGATTCCTGTGATTGTGTTCGTGTATCCTTCGGGTTCGCGAGCGGGTTCGGCAGGCGTGTTCATCACCGTTGCAGCGAATGTCGCCGCGATGGCGCCGGGCACTAACATC
>JANXCK010000133.1 GCA_025060055.1 Fimbriimonadales bacterium
ACTCCAGCGGTACTCCACAGGGGTCGTCACGCCTTCCGTTACGCCGAAGAAGATGAGTTCGTCGCCAGTGGCGATGGTGAGCCGCTCGTGGCTGCGCGAGGTGAACACGGAGCCGTAGGTGTTCTGCACAGCGATATAGCCCTGCAGCGTGCCAGACTCAGAAACTATGCGGATTTCGCCGATGTAGAACACGCCCGACGTATCGCCAAATATGCCCAGCTTGGCGATTCGTCCGCTCGTTTCGCGCAGTTCGCTCACTGTGCGCAGCGGCAAGCTCGCCGACTGCCAGCCCGACTCGTCGGTACGCAGGTTCTGCAACGGCAAGATTGCCTCCGTGCGCTTGCCCTCACTGGTTTCGAAGATGAGGCGCAACTCGCGTAGGGGCGGTGGCGTCGTCTGTCCGCTGCCTGCGGGGTTGCTGGGTTCTCTCGGAGGCGGCACGCCCCGATCGCCACCTAAGGGCGGAGCGCCTCCAGGCGCACTGGGCGGTGGCGGCGTCCCAAAACCGACGCCACCGCCCGCACCGCCACCCACGAGCGGAAAACGCAAGGTGAACCGCATCGCCTTGTTCGGGGCGTTCAAATCGGCGCGCAGGTCGACAGGCGTGCCAAACACAATCCAACCGCCCGACAACGCCCCGCGAGTCAGCACCTTCAGCGAGCGGTTGCCCGTGAAACTCGTCTCCGTGCTGTCCTCGATGGTGCCTGCGCCCCAGTTGCGCAGTGCGATTCCCGTGTCCGCCGTGGGCTGCCCCGCGTAGAGAACCACATCGGCGCACACCGTGCCTGCTAACCCCAACGCCAACGCTCCCATCCAGATTGTCCGAGTGTGTGGTCTCATAGCTGTTTCCACCTGTTGCAGCACGGACGATTGCGTCCGTGCCCTCGTCGGCGCGACGCCGACGCTACGGCTCGGACACGACTGTCCAAGCCACCTCGTGGCACGGGCATCTTGCCCGTGCTTCTCGTCGGCGGGGACGCCGACGCTATGGCTTGGACACGACGGTCCAAGCCACGCTTTGCTTGGGCGAGACGCCCAAGCCACGAGTCGCCTGCGCCGGTGAGACGCCGACGCTACACGGTACGACTTCTTAAACAGTCTCTTAGGATTTAGAAATGATTGAGTAGCGACCGACTAATAGAGGTTCAGGCGCGAACTACGCGGGAGGCGTTCTGCGCTACTTGGGAGTTGGGGATCGGCGTCCAGCCAAAGCGAGGATCACGAACATTAGCACGCACAGATACGCCCACCAGTCGCCCCAACGCACATAGAGCGTGCGATCTGTGCGTGGCTCAATTTGATGTACCAATACATTCGGCTTGCCCATCGGCAGCGAAGCAATGCATTTGCCTGCGGGCATGTAGAGACCGCTCAGCCCCACTGTGGACGAGCGCGCGATCCAGCGGCGCGTCTCGATAGCGCGTAGCACGCAGAAGTCAGCGTACTGCTCCCGTATCGGGCGTCCAATCAACCAGTAGTCGTTCGACATCACTGCCAGCCACTGCGCACCGTCTTGCACCTGCGCTCGCGCAACCCACCCGAACAAACTCTCCCCGCAGATTATTGTACCTACAGGTGGTTGCGACTCGACCTGCAGTGCGTGCACCCGACTGCCTGCCTTTAGTGTGCGTCCAGTTATCCCCAATCCCCTGAGTAGCGCGTTGAAGGGCGGAGGAGGCGACCATTCTGTGAACACCATTGGTTTCACTTTATTGTAGCAGTGTATCTCACCCCGTGGGGAGATGCATAGTGCGCTGTTGCGATTTGATCCGTCAAATCGGCTGGCGCCCAGCAAAATGGTAATCTGATTTCGCTTTGCCCACTCTTGCCAGCGTTGCAGGCGTTCCACTGCATTGCCGTTTTCGGTCTCGTCCAGCACAAGTGGCTCTACGGTTTCTGGGAGCACTGCCCACTGCGCTCCTTGTCGTGTGGCGTGCCTGAGCCAAGTGTCCATTTGCTGGTCAAAGATAGCCAGCGCGTGCACAGTCAGGGGCGTGTCGGCTCGTGGTTGGAAGACCGCAATCGACAATGGCTTCGACGGAGGCGCTTGATAGTGACGCATCTGGATTAGCCCGTACCCTACCCACACCGTGCCCAGAACGGCAAGCCCTGCCAGCGCGAGTCGCGCTCGCCCTTGCCAGGCCAGTACAAGGGCACCGTTCCACGCTATAATCAGCCACTCGGTCAGCCATACGCCCCCCAACTCGGCAGGCTGCAACAACAGCGGTTGTCGTGCTATTCCTAAAGAGAGCATTGCCCATGGAAACCCTAATGCACCCAGGCTGCGCACCCAGGCTACTGCCGTCCACAGGCACGCCAACAACAACACCCACGCCCATCCAGCGAGCCGAGCGTGCCCTACCAAATATCCAAACAGCATGATCCAACCTGTAAACCACAGAAGCGCGAGTGTCCACGCCACGCCGCCCAGCCACTCGGCGTGCGCTTGCTGCGCGAAAGTCAACGCCGTGTGCCAACCAGCAACCACGCCAAATGCTAACCCCCACCACAGTCCAAGCCATGCGGAGGCTCGTGCTACCTTCCGTTGTATCTGTAGCAACCATAAGGCAGGTGCAAACAAGACCGTCCACCACCAACCTACGGGCGGGAATGCCAGTCCGCACAGCGCACCGCTCGCTACCGTCCATCCCCACGCCCCAAGCTCAGTCTCCGCAATTTCCCGGGATCGCTCCCGGACTGTTGCGTGGGCGGTTCGGGCAGCGCCAGCAGAGCCGTCCTTGCGCATCACGCCCTGCCAGACCGAAAAGCGTGCTCTCACAGAACAAACCTCCTTGATAGTAGGCTGATACCTGAACCAAGCAGTAGCGCGCTGCCCACCTGCCATCACCTCGCAGCACGATGCCGTACCCTCGCCGCGTCTGCCATGAGCGCGCGTGTCCATCCGCGAACGCCAAGTTTAGCCGCTCATGATGCCTGCCCTGAATGAAAGGTGTAAGACGCGGCAACCCACCCATCACCGCGTCAAAAAACACTGCCGTCTCACTGGGCAACTCCACCTGAGCCTGTGCGACGGGCGGGTGAAACACAGGTGCTAAACTGCCCAGCTCAAACAAACACCAGTTCGCCATATAGCTACTTTGCCGAAAACCCATCGCAGGGCATAACGTTACAATTTGCGATGCCACGCGCTCCACATCCATCGGATCAGAGTCGGACGGGCATACGACAATCTGCCTGTTTTTGACGTATGGAACTAATGCATGGTAAAGCGTGAACGCGCATGGCTGATTATTATGCTGGCTAATGTAAGCCGCAAGAGGATAGTGATCTTGCCAATCACTGAGGTATGCGAACGTGCTTTGGGCAAGCTGGCGCAGCTGTGCAAGACAGCGCGTGGAACGCCCCCGCTCGCGCGCTTCCGCAAGCACAGGAAACAACAATGCAGCGAGCAAAGAGAGGATGCCCAGCACCATCAGCAACTCTACAAGTGTGAAGGCACGTCGCTTCATCGGCGTCTGCCCCTGAAGTAAAAGTAAGCCGCAAGAGCAAAGAATATCACAGCAGGAACAAAGAGAATTGGTGAATGGCGACGAGAAGATGCCTCTTGCGGAATAAGGTTCCCGTGCTGATATGCTATTTCCTTCAACTCCTCTTCCGTCGGTAAACGCCCCTGCCAGCGATAGTTGACTGGAAATCCTAATCGCTCGTCGGCAATCGCTGTGCCCATAGGCAGCTCGAAGGATAGTCTCTCAACAAGTGGCTGGACATCAACCAGCTTGTATGTCTGGGTCACCTTGTAGCTCGCGGTTGAGCTGTCTGCCATGAACTCAATTACATCGGGCACCTCTATCCCTGCAAGTTTTCTGACGCTCTTTGTTTTCATAGAGGCACGCTGCCACTGGTTGTTCGAACGCAGCGGGCGGATTATCTCTACGCTTAAGGGCAAGGCGTCGCCCTTGCGCAACTCAACGCGTATTGAAACATCAGGATAATCCTCAGAAATTTTCGGATCGTAGGTCTTCGCTTTGATGCTTCCTACCAAAATCCAGCGATCAGACGCCTGCTTCACTTCTTTCCAGCGCGTTTCCAAGATCCGAACAGGATTCAGTCCGATTATGAAACAACCCCTCAGCGAAGCAATCTCGTTGCACAAGAAACTCAGCTCACTCGTCTTGTATAACTTACTTAGCGAACCACCTTGACGAATACGCGCTATAGTTTCGGCTCGGCTTAGCACAGGCCTTTCCGAACTGCCACCGAAAATCGGGCTGTTTTCCACAAAGGCAGATACTTCTTTATCTAAGTAGCAGAAGGAGGTCGTTATCCAACCATCTTGCTCGCCCAACTCGAACTCCTGTCCTTGGACGGTTCGGGCAGTTTTGCCCCGAGTTGGGCGTTGCTCGAGGTGTACCACATCCGAAGCAAGTCGCACCTTCAGGACATACGAAGACGACTGCGATATTTTACGAGGCGAGACAACCCGATGATCCGTTCTCACTAACCACTCATAGCAACGGTTGCGATAGGCAAGCTCGCGCTTGTTCGCAGCTTGAACAAGCTCTTCTGGAACCGAGCTTGCCCAAGCTGCAAAGATAGAAGCTATGAACCACGCAGTATACACAGCTGTTCGCATACGCCAATCCTGAGTCCTATGGTCTTGAACAAGGTGTGCAGACTACCTTGGGACGGAGCTGCGTAATAGGCGGGATATTCGGGTTAACAGCACAGGTACAGAAGCGGACGCCAGCATTGCAATCACCGAAGTGGACTGTGACAGGGACACCAGGGTGGGCTACATGGGTGCCTTCACAAAAGTCGCCGTTTCCCGCACAGTCCCTCCAGTTCCACTCCTCACATTCACAAGCTCCAAAGCACGCAGGGTGAGGCCCGCAAACGGATTCGTCACACATTCGCACCCTTTGGGTTATGCAATCTCCACACGAACCTGAAGCGATTGTGATGACATATATGGCGACTGCACCTGCGAGACACAAACTCAACTTCACAAGAGAGAACGCACGTCTCATCGTCATCCTCCTACTGCGAAAGTGAGGCACGCGCCACCTCGTACCGAACCACGAACCTCTCGCGCCAGCTATGATGTCCATCCCGAACCACAAGGTCTATCGTCTCCGTGTGCTGACCAGCTGACTTGCCTGCGGTCTCTACACGTACGGTGAGCACGAACCCTGAAAGGGGGGAAAGTTGGCGCTGCACACCATCTACCACTGTACAGCCACAGCTCGGTATTGCGTCCACTTCCAGCCCTTGTAGCGTCGGATTGAACACCCAGACGCGATGCTCAACCGCTGTGCCTTGCATCACGCGCCCCGCGTCATGAGTCGCACCCAGCAGGTAGAGGCGTCTACCCTCCAGACTACGCTCAGCGTAGCCCAGCAGTAACAACCATCCATAGCCGAGCCCGATCAACATGCCTGTAAGCAAGCGCCGCTTAAGGGGCGCGCGACTCTCCGTTCGGTTTGAGGATGCCACCGTTACCTCCTGCTGTAATTAATAGCGAGCCGCCCTGAATCTTATAACCCACTCTCAGGCGAATTTGGGGCAATTCCCATCTCTAAGAACCTACGCAGGCGTTGGAGGATACGCTGCAAACGCTTACATATCGCAGGCTGTGAGCAACCCAGCCGTTGGGCAATCTCTTGCTCGCTCAGTCCGTCCTCAAATCGCCATCTCAACAGTTGCCGCTCGATTGCGTTCAGCGTTGTCAACGCAGCACGCAGCTGCATACACTCGGCTTGCAGCCACACAGCGGCGCAAGCGTCGGGGTCTTCCACCTCCAGCTCCTCGCCCGTTTCAGGATCGACGGGCATCTGCACAAGGCGATTGTCGGCGTGCAGGCGCCGCCATTCGGCGTGAATTGCGCGCTGGGCACATAATGCTGCATAGGTCTCGCGCGAAATCCCTGAGTTGGGATCGTAACTTCGCGCAGCTTGCCACGCGGCACAAGCAGCTATCTGCAAGCGCTCTTCACGCCAGTAGGTAGGGTTGTAGCACGGCGGCAGGCAAAGCGTATCAGTACTGCGCAGGGCGCGATACACAGCACGCTGCAGGTCGGACGGCAGACAAGCGGGCAGTTCAGATGTCATCTCGCTCCTCCCCGAGCATCCTGCTTCATCCATCTGCACCGTCGCCTTGCGCTACTGTGCACACAGTTGGACATGAGTAACCGATTCGGCGCGCCCCGATATTCCCACTTGTACGAACCCGACACCATAGTCGCACTCCCTCCTGCTGCGAGAGGATTTCCACACAGTATCACCGATTCCTGTCCTTGTGCATCCCGCAGTGCCCGCCGTGTTGAACCTGCAAAATGTGAAGGAGCAGGCAAAGCCCTACTAAATTAAACAGTTCCTCAGAGACTGTTTAAGAAATGGCGCATACACCCAACGGCTCAAGCCGTTGCTGTGCAAACAAAGCCCGCCTGCGCGGGCTGTAGCTGACATAGGTCGGCTTCGCCTGCATAGCAACGGCTTGAGCCGTACAGGACAATCCGTCATTTGAAACCCCGATTGGTATTATTAACCCAACTTGCTACCTATCGGTTTTGAGCGGGCGAGATTGCTCGCTCCGCTCGGAATGACAACGCTCTGCACGCGAAAGTGAACCTGTCATTCCGAGCCGCAGGCGAGGAATCTCGGATAGGTAGCAAGTTGGGTTATTATTACTCCTGCGCCAATTTCAGGGCGTGCTCGTAAAGAGCATCCGAAACATAAAAGCCGCGCGTTCGCAAAGCATCCAGCAACGGTCTGAGAGCTTCTACCAGACCGCGCCGCTTCGCTTGCACCAAAAGCCCCACTACGCCTATCACAGACAACCCCAGCCGCGTTGCTTTTCTGCGGGCACGCAGGTCATCTAACACTACCTCACAGTCTGGTAGCTCAGCTGCTAAAGCAATCGCTTCGGCTTCGCCCGCATCTAACTCCTCGCGCAGCGTCTGTACCAGAAGCGCGTTCGAGGGCAACTGAACCCGCAGCCAGTCGGGGCGTTGCCCGAACTCGGCAACGACTGCGGGCGGCGCGTAAATCGTAGTGAACAACGACGGTAGTAGTGAAAGCCGATCGACCTTCTCCAGAGCGATCAGCGGGCTGGCGTCCACGACAGCACAGGACTTCATCGCAGGACTTCCTGCTCTAACTCTTCGGGGCTATAGTTCACGACCGAGATTTTCTGGCGTGAGAGCAGCTCCATAAACGCACGCTTAGAGTAGCCTGCCAATTCCGCCGCTTTGCCCAGCGAGACGCGCCCCGCCTCGTAGAGCTTCACTGCTAGCAGCAGGCGCGCTTCGTCCTCCGATATGGTGGGGGGTAGCTCAACTTGCAGCACGCTCATAGCAAAATTATACCACCTATTGCTTTTCCGATGGTGCATTGGAAGCCCTCAAATCGGTACGATGGCGTCCACGCTATCGTCAGGCAACGGCGAGGACGCCGTCGTACCTCGCTCACCTTGCGCGCTGGCGGCGATTTCATCTTGGAGGCATTTACCACAGGCTACTTAGCCGACGGAGGTCGGCTTCGTCTGCAGAGGAACGGCTCGAGCCGTCTACGATTGTGCAAATCGCCGTTCCGAATAGCTCACATCGTTGGCAGGGACGCCGACGCTACGCAGGGTGCGTGCAGAGCAAGCTGCGCGCCGAGCGCCACGCCCGCTACACCATCACCTCAGCGCGCTCGGCATCCTTGAGGCGGTCTTCCAGACGCTCGCCGTGCGTGAGCGCGAGTGGCAACACCTCGTCCATGTGGCGCACCAGATGGAAGGTCATCTGCTCGCGCACGTGCTCTGGGATGTCGTCCAGGTCAGGCTCGTTTTCGGCGGGCAGGATTACTTCGTAGATGCCCGCGCGGTGCGCCGCGATGACTTTTTCCTTGATACCGCCCACTGGCAGCACGCGCCCGCGCAGGGTAATCTCGCCGGTCATGGCGATGTCGCGCCGCACGGGACGCCCCATCAGCGCAGAGGCGAGCGCGGTCGCCATCGTGATGCCCGCTGAGGGGCCGTCTTTGGGAATTGCGCCTTCGGGCACATGGATGTGGATGTCGCGATTGCGGTAGAACTCAGGGTCAATCCCCAGATGGTGCGCTCGCGAGCGGATGTAGGTCATCGCTGCTTGCGCCGATTCTTTCATCACCTCGCCCAGACGCCCTGTGAGCAGCAGTCGCCCGTCGTGGCTGGGCACAACCGCAACCTCCACCGCCATCACATCGCCGCCGAACTCGGTGTAGGCAAGCCCCATCGCCACGCCCGTTTCGTCCTTCTCTTCCTTAGTGCCGAAGCGGAAGCGCGGCTTGCCCAAGAACTCAGGCACTTGCTCCGCGTTCACCACAACATGCACTTCCTCGCCCGCGGCGACCTGCTTGGCAACCTTGCGACAGATGGTGGAGAGTTCGCGCTCTAAGTTGCGCACGCCCGCCTCGCGCGTATACTCGCGGATGATGCGAGTCAGCGCGTCATCGCTGATTTGCAGTTGTTCGGGGGTCAAACCGTGCCGCTCCAGCACACGCGGAATCAGATAATCGCGCGCGATGTGCAGCTTCTCGTCCTCAGTGTAGCCCGAGAACTGAATAATCTCCATGCGGTCGCGCAGGGGTGGCGGGATAGTCTCCAGCGTGTTCGCCGTCGTGATGAACATCACATCCGACAGGTCGAACGGCACTTCCAGATAGTGGTCGGAGAACTTGTCGTTCTGCTCAGGGTCTAACGCCTCCAGCAGGGCGGAGGTGGGGTCGCCGCGAAAGTCGTAGCCGAGTTTGTCGATTTCGTCGAGCATGAACACGGGGTTGCGCGTGCCCGCCTGTCGGAGACCTTGAATGATGCGTCCTGGCATTGCGCCGATGTAGGTGCGGCGGTGTCCGCGAATCTCGGCTTCGTCGCGCACGCCGCCCAGCGACACGCGCACGAACTTACGCCCCAAAGCGCGGGCAATCGAGCGCCCCAGCGAGGTCTTGCCCACGCCAGGCGGTCCCACAAAGCACAGAATGGGTCCCTTGAGGGAGCCAGAGAGTTTGCGCACCGCCAGAAACTCCAGCACGCGCTCTTTGACTTTTTTCAGTCCGTAGTGGTCTTCGTCCAGTATCTGCGCTGCCTCGTTGATGTCCACGCGGTCTTCCGTGCGCTCTTTCCAGGGCAGCGAGAGCATCACATCGAGGTAAGTGCGAATGACCGACGCCTCAGGCGAGCCAAAAGGCATTTTCTCCAGCCGATCCACCTCTTTGAGGGCGCGTTCGGCGATGTCTTCAGGCATGCCCGATTCGGCAATTCGGGCGCGGTACTCCTCCACTTCGGAGAACCGCTCATCGCGTTCGCCCAGTTCGCGCTGAATTGCCTTGAGTTGCTCGCGCAGGAAATATTCGCGCTGCGTATCGCCCATCTCCTGCTCCACGCGGTCGCGAATGCGCTGCTGCAGCTCGGCAATCTCCAGTTCGTGGCGCAGCACATGCACCAGCACCTCGAGCCGCTCTTTGATAGGGATGGTCTCCAGCACTTTCTGCTTGTCGGTGAAGCGCAGGGGTGCGAAGTGGGCAATCGTGTCTGCCAGTCGTCCTGGCTCTTGCATGTAGGAGATGGTGGCAACCACCTCGGGCGGGATGCCGCGCTCGTGCGTGGCGATTTCATCGAACATCTCGACAGCGGAGCGCATCAGCGCCTCGATGTCGGTGGTGAGTTTGACCTCGCGCACGGGGATAGGCTCAATCTGCGCCAACAGGTACGGCTCTTCCGCCTGCAGCGCCAGCACGCGGGCACGCTGCACGCCGCGAAACACCACGCGCATCGTGTTGTCGGGCGCGTGAATCGCCTGCAGAATCTCGGCAGCAACGCCGACCTCAAACAAGTCCTCCAAAGTAGGTTCCTCTACCGTCACATCGCGCTGCGTCACCAACAGCATCATCTTGGTCGGCGATTCCAGCGCAGCCTCGACGGCACGCAGCGACTTCTCACGCCCCACCAGAACAGGTGCTAAGGTATTCGGAAAGTAGACATTATCGCGCACGGGCAAAATCGGCAGCGTGCGCGGGATCTCCACGCGCCGCTTGCTCGCCCGACGACGCTTGCGGGCAGGCAACTCAACCGATTCAGCAACAGGAGCGGTTTTCTTTCTTGGCATAGCGGATACCTCATGCTTATACGCAGCAAATCGCGCTCAGTTCCTG
>JANXCK010000002.1 GCA_025060055.1 Fimbriimonadales bacterium
GGTCGGGGCGCACGGGGCGCAGGGCGCGAGCGCACAGGTGGCATCGAACTCACGCGCGGCGCTCCCAGCCTCTGGAACACGGCCTACAACCATCGCCAGTTCTGGGACGGACGCGCCGCGCACCTTGAAGAGCAGGCACGCATGGTCATCACCACACCGGAAGAGGTGAACGCTGACCCCGAAGCACTCGTGCGCGAACTGAAAGCCATCCCTGAGTATCGCGCGCTGTTCGACCAAGCCTTCGGGAGCAAAGACGGCGAGGCAATCACCTTTCGGAACATCACTTATGCGCTCGCGGCGTTCCAGCGCACTCTGGTCAGCTTTAACTCGCGCTTCGACCGCTATGCAGCGGGCGACGGGAGCGCACTGACCCTTCAGGAGAAGCGCGGGCTGAAGCTGTTCCTGTCGCCCAAGACGCGCTGCAACGAGTGTCACGGCTTGCCCACCTTCGCGAATCGCGATTTCAAAGTGATTGGCGTGCCCGACCCGCCCGACGGTCCCAAAGATGTTCACAAAGAGGGCGCGGAGAAAGGGCGCGGCGGCGGACCCAACGGCGCATTCAAAATCCCGACCTTGCGCAACATCGCGCTCACCGCGCCGTATATGCACAACGGCATCTTCCCAACGCTGGAGGCGGTGTTGGACTTCTACGCAGGCGGCGGCGGACGCGGACTGGGACTGGAAGTACCCCTGCAAGATGACAAGATTCGCAAGTTCCAGCTGACTCCCCAAGAGAAGGCGGACATGATTGCTTTCCTCCTCGCGCTGACCGATGAGAGCGCGCTGCCCGAAATCCCTCAGCGTGTGCCGTCTGGACTGCCCGTCGTCAAGCCGCAGGTTCCCCACCTGCCCACGAAACTCAACCTCAACAGCCCCGAACTCAGGCGCATTCGGCAGATGCGGCGGCATTACCGCAGCGCAAGTGCCTCCGCTCAGGCGCGAGACAGCGACCCAAGTGCCCCCACTCACGCGCCCATCGGCAACTTGGGCAACCTTGCCGATGCACAGGGCACAAGCGCAGCGCGTCCGCATCGTGCGGACAGGGCGTTCTACGCCGTGCGACAGCAGCGTGTGGATAAAACGGCGCGTGCCTCGACGGGGCGGGTTGTGGAAGTGCGCCCTGGCGAGAGCATTCAAGAGGCGGTCGACAGGGCGGGGCGCGACGGTATCGTGCGCATCTACCCTGGCGTTTACCATGAGAATGTGCTGGTAATCCATCACGGCGTGACAATCGAGGGCGTTATGCAGAACGGCAAGCGTCCCGTGTTAGATGGACGCAATCTGCTGCCCGACGCGATTTCAGGGCTGGGCAACGACTTCACCGTGCAGAACCTCGAAATCCGCAACTATCAAGGCAACGGCGTGGTGGTGCATAAAGCACGCAACGTGGTGTACCGCAACTTGGTGCTGCACAACACAGGGCTGTACGGCGTGTACCCCATCGAGTGCGACGGTGTGCTGGTGGAAGGGTGCAAAGTGTCGGGCGCGAAGGATGCGGGCATCTACGTTGGGCAGTCGCGCAACATCGTCGTGCGGCGCAACGAGGCGTTCCAAAATGTCACAGGCATCGAGATAGAAAACTGCGTCAACGCCCTCGTGGAAGACAACTATGTGCATAACAACACAGGCGGGATTTTGGTGTTCCTGCTGCCGTTCAACCCCTCCAAAGTGCAAGATGGCTGCATCGTGCGACGCAATCGTGTAATCAACAACAATACGCCTAACTTTGCAGACCCCGAAGCGATCGTGAGCAACGTGCTGAAGGGCACGGGGATTATGATTTTAGCAGCGGACAACACCGAAGTCTACGAGAACGAGGTGGTCGGCAACGGCACGTTCGGCATTATGACGATCGGGCTGCGCATTCTCTTCCCTGAGCCGACCCCGCTGGATGTGGAGCCGAACCCGGACGGCAACCGCATCTACAACAACATCCTGCGCGATAACGGCAAAGACCCCGACGAGCGGCTCGAGCGGTTCGGCATCCCGCCCGTTGACCTGTTGTGGGACACACGGGGCAAGGGTAATCAGTGGAATCAGCCAGGCGCCACGCGCTTCCCGCCCGTGCTGCCCGAAATGTCCCCCAACGGGTAGAATTAGGGCGATGTCAGCGCCCAGCCTGCGTTCGTCCTGGCGTACCGTATGCGTGTTCTTAGAGGCGATTAAGTTTGAACACACCATCTTCGCGCTGCCGTTTGCGCTGCTTAGCATGCTGTACGCGGCGGATGGGTTGCCCCCTGCGCGTGTGATAGGCTGGATACTGGTCGCGATGGTCGCAGCGCGCACGGCGGCGATGGCGTTCAACCGAATTGTCGACTGCGAAATCGACGCGCTCAATCCGCGCACGCGCACACGCGCCCTGCCCGCAGGGCTGCTCACAGTGCGCCAGATGAGCGTTGCAACAGGTATCTCGATTCTGCTGTTTCTGTATGCCGCGTGGCAGTTGAATCCGCTGTGCTTCGCGTTGACGCCCGTAGCGCTCGCTGTGATTTTAGGCTACTCCTACTCCAAGCGGTTCACCCCGTTATCGCACTACTGGCTGGGGCTGTCGCTGGGGATAGCACCGAGCGCCGTGTGGATTGCTGTGCGCGGCACGCTGGAGCCTGCTCCGCTGTGGCTCACGCTGGGCGTGGCACTGTGGGTCGCGGGGTTCGACATCCTCTACAGCCTGCAGGATGAGGCGTTTGATCGGCAGCACGGCTTGCGCAGTCTGCCTCAGACGCTGGGCGCGGCGCGCGCAATCCTCATCTCGCGCCTCTCGCACGCGCTCTGTATCGGGGCGCTGCTGATGGGTGGCGTGGCGCTGAAGGCAGGCGGCTGGTACTACGCAGGGGTGGGCTTCGCTGCGCTGATGCTCGCTTACGAGCAGTCGCTGGTGAAACCAGATGACCTTAGCCGACTCAATCTCGCCTTTTTCACGATGAACGGTTATGTAAGCGTCGGGTTGTTCTTCTTTGCGTTGCTGGACAAGGTGTTTTAAGATGCGTTTTCGCGTTGGCAGTGTGCCGTATATCAACGCCGCGCCGCTCACGCGCTGGTTGGAAACCGATGCGGGTGCGCGGTACGCGGAGGTGGTGTATGCGCCACCGTCGGAGTTGGCACGGCAGTTAGCGCAGGGCGCACTGGATGTCGCGTTGGTCTCGTCAGTGGAGCATTTCCGTCGCCCTGAGACGCGCTTTGTGCCAGGCTTGGCGATTGCTTCGCGTCGCGAGGTGCTGAGCGTGCGCCTGTTCTGCAAAGCCCCTGTTGCGCAGCTGCGCACCGTCGCGCTGGACACCAGTTCACTGACCTCCGCCGCGCTCACGCGCATTTTGCTGGAGCGTGCCTACGGCGTCCACGCTCAGTACGTGTCTGCCGCGCCCGATTTGGACAGCATGCTGCGCTGTGCCGACGCCGCGCTCCTGATTGGCGACTTGGGGATGACCGCGGCGCACGAAGCCGTTGTGCAGGTTGTGGACTTGGGCGCGGCGTGGCACGACTGGACAGGGCTGCCGTTCGTATGGGCGGTTTGGCAGATGCACGCTAACGCGCCTTTCGCTGCGCTGACCGAGCTGCTCCACACTGCCTACCAGTGGGGTAAAGCGCACTTGGAGATGCTTGTCGACGCGGAGGCAGCGCGCGCGGGGATACCGCATGCGCTGTGCCGTCGCTACCTGCACGAGGTGATGGTGTACGAGATCGACGCATCCTTTCTGCAAGGGCTGGCGCGATTCCGCCAAGAGTACCTACAAGGGCTTTCTGGTCGAACGCTCTCAACCGCTGAGGCTGTTCGAAAACTGTCTTTGGGACGCGACGGCTAAAGCCGTTGCTGTGCAGACCAAGCCGACCTTCGTCGGCTCTTTAGCCCGCGCAGGCGGGCTTCGTTTGCACAGGAACGGCTTCAGCCGTCTTTCCTGCAGGCATTTTTCGAACGCCCTCTCAACCCCTTGACACTGCGACGCCACATGTGCTATAATAGAGTCGCTTGGAAACGCTTTTACCGCCGATGAGGGCTATGCCAAGTACAAAACAGGGAGGTTTTTAGGAGCGTTTCTATAGCACGATGGGGTCTGACCGATGCGAGGTAAAGCGACGCTCCGCGATGTGGCAGAACGCGCTGGTTGTTCGATCACCACAGCGTCGAACATACTGCAGGGGCGCAGCCACCTGTACCGAGAGGACATGGCGCAGCGCGTGCTGCGTGCGGCGCACGAGTTGGGATACCGTCCCAACTCGGTGGCACGCAGTTTGGCACGGCGGCGCACAGCCGCTATCGGCGTGGTGTTAGACCCGCACCACGTGCGTCTTACGCACAATGTGTATGCTCACGATGTGCTGGATGGCATTTTGGCGTATCTGGAGCCGCGCGATTACGACATCCGTCTGATCACCCCACGCACGAACGACGCTGCCACCGTGTGGCGGCGCATCGACAACGGTTCCATCGACGGCGCGATTCTGATTGCGCCCGTGATGGGCTCGCCCCTGCTGGAATGGCGACACTACTCGTCTTTGCCCGTGGTTGCCGTTGGTAGCACGCTGCCAGATGAGTACCTCCTTTCGCAGGTGGATATCGACAACGACGCCGCGATGGCAGGGCTGGTGGAGTGGGTCATCCAGCAGGGGCACCGCGCAATCGGGTTCATCAAAGGGCATCCGCTGCACTGGAGCGCACACCAGCGCGAGCGCGCCTTTCGGCGCGTGATGATGCTCAACGGTGTTCCTCTGCGCGAGGAGTGGATCCTGCAGGGTGACTATGGTCCCGAATCGGGCGCGCTCGCTGCCAGCCGACTGCTGCGCCAGAAGGAGCAACCGACTGCCGTCATCGCTGCGAACGACGACATGGCCGTCGGCTTCATCCAAAAGTGCCGCGAACTCGAAATCGCCGTGCCCGACACGATTTCAGTGGCAGGCTTCGACGACGCCTACTGGGCGCAGCGAGTCGGGTTGCAGCTCACCACCATCCAGCACGATCGCTATCAAGTGGGCTACCTCGCAGCGCAGATGCTGCTGCACCATATCGAGATGGGCGACGCCCCACCGCAGCGCATTCTGATTCCGGGCGCGCTGGTCGTGCGCCAGAGCGTAGCGCCCGCACACGCCCTCGCCTCAATGCCGACCCTAACAACAACACTCTTAACCGAAGGAGGTTCAAGACTATGAAGCGAACACTCGTTTCCCTAATCGCAGCGATTGCGCTGACAAGCACAGCGTATGTGCAGGTATATCGCGACGACTTCAACGGTGGCTTCAGCCTGGGCTGGCGCTGGACACTGCCCGACAACGACCCGTTCTGTACCCTGTTTGACAACGCGACAGGATTCAACGCCGAGAACGGCACTCTGGTGATTCAGATGCGCGACGGCGCAATGTTTTCTGGTTTTAACACTCACAAGAATGTGCCTTCGCTGTGCATCACGCGCCCTGTACCCGATGATTGGTATGTCGAAGTTCGGCTTCGGTTGGACTGGACGGACATCACGAACGCCCGCATATTTTACTCGCAAGCGGGGCTTTTCTTCGGCACAGGCGCTCGCGACTACTTCCAGCTCTTGGCGGTGCAGAACGCGAACCCGCCTGAGTGGGGCGGTCAGCGCGGCACCATCTACGGCTCTACGAATGTGGAGACCAACAACAACTTCAGCTGGGGCGGGCGTGTCTCAGCAGACTGGTTTCCTGTGAATAGCGATCCCATCACGGGCGCGCCAGAGTGGATTAGCCTGCGCGTCCGACATATTCCGTTAGAGCAGCGGATCGTATTCGAGTATCGGCGCGGAAACGGCGAGTGGCGCCCCTTCGACGGCTGCTGTGGTGATAGTTACCGCGCTACAGGCGAAGGACGCGACTGGGCCGACGAGTTCTACTTCGTCCTTACCAACCTCCTGCTGCAACGCGGCAACCGAATCGGGCTTTACACGGACAACGCTGGCGGCGGTTTCCAAACGCCTGTGGAGTTCGACTACTTTGAGACCAACATCCCCGTTTCGCCCTTAGGTGATATAAACTGCGATGGTTGCATCAACGACTTAGACCTGCTGCAAATCTTGCTTGCCTTCGGCAACACGGGAGACTGCCTCGCGGAAGATGTAAACTACGACGGCACTGTGAACGATCTCGACCTGTTGCTGGTGTTGCTCAACTTCGGTACAGGCTGTTAATTAACCCATTCGTTTGACCCTCTCTCGCCTCTGCGGGAGAGGGTCTCCGTCGCACGGACATCCGTGTCCGTGCCTGAGCTTGGACAGTCCTGTCCAAGCCACTTTATAGCACGGATATTCCTAATCCGTGCCCTCGTCGGCGAGAACGCCGACACGACAGGTTGGACATAGCTGTCCAAACCACATATTCGGAGGCGGAAGATGAAACGCGCTTATGGGTTCACGCTGATAGAACTGCTGGTAGTCATCGCGATTATTGCCATCTTGGCGGCGATCCTGTTTCCTGTGTTCGCGCAAGCGCGCGAGAGCGCACGCAAGACGCAGTGTGCCTCGAACGCGCGTCAGGTGGGTCTGGGAACGAAGATGTACGTGCAAGACTACGATGAGACCTTCCCGATTGGCTATCTGGACGCACGCAACATAGCGGGCGTGAATCGGGAGATTATCTGGCACTTTCTGATTTCGCCTTACATGGGTGAGGGCAGGTTCGAGAGCTACGCCGATGGTGCGGACGGACGGCGTCCTGCTCCACAAGTGCGCAGCTGCCCCTCTGCGACCTATCGGAACGCGCTTGCCTACAGCATGAGCGAGCGCGTTGGTGGCAGCGGGCGGATGCAGGGACCGAACAACCCGCTGTGGCGCTGCTCGAACAACCTTACGCCCTGCTTGCCAGCTACCCTCGCAATCATGACCCACCCCGCCGAGACGATTGTCTACGGCGACGGCACGCAAAACCAAGAGTGGTCGGGCAACTGCGGCGCGCTCTACTGGTGGACGCCCGGTTTGGTCAACGGCTGGGGTGGCAACCCTGCACGCACTGACCAAGAGTGGGATCGCATCGACCGCGACTTCAACGGCATGAACGCGAACCTGAACGCCGCCTTCCAAGTGCGCTACCGCCACGGCGGCAAAACCGCCGTGCTGGTGTGGGCGGACGGACATGTGAAGGCGATGCGCCGCGGCAGCATCAAGATTCCGTGGAACTGGCAATTAGGCGGCGACGATCCGAACGCCAACGACCCGAACATCCGATAAGACGATGCAATACACACGCACTATCCAGTTCTCTGGCTACACATGGCGCGTCAAACGCCATACGACGCTTGCTGGTCCGGGTCCGAACTACTTTTCGGACTCGGACTGCAACGTGTGGGTCGACGCGCGGGGCAGGCTGCACCTGAAAATCACACGCAACGGCAACCGCTGGGAGTGCGCGGAGGTCATCTGCACGCGCTCGCTGGGCTACGGAACCTATCGGTTCTACTTGGACAGCGAGGTACACGCGCTCGACCCGAATGTCGTGCTGGGACTGTTCACTTGGAGCAACACCCCCGCGCACGGCTACCGCGAAATCGACATCGAGTTCGCGCGCTTTCAAGGACCTACGGGTCCAAATGGCTACTACACGATTCGCCCCTTCGATCCAGGGCATCCGCAGAGCGCGTTTCAGTGGCCTGCGAATGTGCGGCAGTCGGTACACTTTTTCCGCTGGGAGTCGGGGCGGATCTATTTCAGGAGCGTGCGCGGGCATCGCCCTGAGCCGTCCAGCCCCAGCGCGATTGTTGCCGAGTGGACTTACACGGGCAGCTTCGTCCCGCCGCCCGGCGACGAGACCCCGCGCATGAACCTATGGCTCTTAGGCGGACAGCCACCCACCGACGGACGCGAAGTGGAAGTGATTATCAGCCGATTCGAGTATGTGGGGTTATGAAATGGGTGTTTGTAAAGCGTTGACACGGTTCCTGTGCAAGCTTCTACGGAACAAGGTGCTGCCTACGAGCGTGGCACTTTCGCTTGTGAGTGCCGTAGGCGTTGCCCAGCCGCAGTTCGACGACTTTCTGGGTGGCTTCGACTCGCGGCTGGGCTGGAGTTGGCTGGTTCCGCGCAACAACCCGTTGAACACGTTCGATAGCACACGCGTGAGTTTCCTCAGCGACGCGCTCCGCATCACGGCGCAGACAGGCACGCTTTACCAGAATTTCAACTCGATTCGCAACCTGCCGAGCCTGAGCGTGCCAGCGCTGCGGGGCGCGTGGAGCATCGAAACGCGCGTGCGATTGCAGCGCAACGGGCTATCCCGCGCCTACCTGCAGGCGGGTCTCGTGCTCCTGCGCGACGCCGACAACTACTTCAATCTGCATTTGGTCTACCTGCCTGAGCAGAACAACTGGCTCTCGGTCAGTGGCGGGCATGAGCAAAATGGCGTCTACCAGTGGGCGGGGCTGAACGGGATTGTGTGGAACCCCAGCGAGGGCGACACAGTGCGGTTGATGATACGCTATGAGCCTGACACGGGGCGCGTGCGCTTCTTCTACGACCGTGAAGACGGGGCGTACTGGCGCGAGATGAGCGGCTCACCCCGACCGCTCAGCGACTTCCCATCGCTGCAAGCGGTTGCCCAACAGGGCGGGCAAATCGGACTGTATGTCGACACGGCAGGCGGCGTGGGCAGTCCTGCCCCCGTAGCGACTTTCGATTACCTGCAAATCCTGAACGACTGCCATCCTGCCGATGTGAACCAAGATGGTGCTGTGGACGACACCGACCTGCTGCAGGTGTTGTTCAGCTTTGGCGTGCAACGCTGCAACCAACCTGCCGATGTGAACCGCGACGGCAGAGCCGACGATACCGACTTGCTGCAAGTGCTGTTCGCGTTCGGACAGAGGTAATAAGTGCCTTCAACTTGAAATCGTCCCTTATCTGTGGGGCGGGTTAGGAACCCGCCCCTACCCAAAACGCTCTGTAGGGGCGCGTTGGGAACGCGCCCAGAACAGGACGATTTCATATTTGAGGCACTTACCAATCAGGATTTCAAATAACGCATCATCCTGTACGGCTCAAGCCGTTGCTGTGCAGACGAAGCCGACCTTCGTCGGCTACAGCCCGCGTAGGCGGGCTTGGTTTGCACAGCAACGGCTTCAGCCGTATCGGAATACTGCGCTATTTGAAACCCCGATTGGTATTAGTATAAGCCCGAAGATTAATCGTCCCGTTTGCCTCCCCGACGAGCGTGGCTTGGACAGTCTTGTCCAGGCATCAGCACGGACATGACTGTCCGTGCTACAGATGCACGGGCTGGAAGCCTGTGCCACGCAGGTGTGTCGGCGCGACGCCGACCCGACGGTACGACGGCATCCCGACGCCGTAAGCCGATGGCAGGGACGCCGTCGTAGCGTGTGGGCGTAGTGGCGACTTTCCCATCAGGTAGAATTAGCCGCTGCAGGAGGCGTGTCCGATGCACGAGTTGACCGAAGCACTCAGTTTTGATGATGTACTGCTGCTGCCGAACCACTCGGAAGTGCTACCCGATCAGGTCGATGTTTCCACGACACTGGTGGGGGACATTCGCCTGCGCATTCCGATTGTCAGCTCGCCGATGGACACGGTGACCGAGTCGCGCATGGCGATTGCACTGGCACGTGAGGGGGGCGTGGGAGTCATTCACCGCAACATGCCGATTGAGAAACAAGCCCTCGAAGTCGATCGCGTCAAGCGCAGCGAGCATGGCGTGATTTGGGACCCCATCTACCTCTCACCGAACCACACCGTGCGCGATGCGATGACGCTGATGGAACGCTACCACATCTCGGGCGTGCCCATCACCAATGCCGAAGGCTACCTGGTGGGCATCCTGACGAACCGCGACATTCGCTTCGAGACGAACTACGATCGCCCCATTCAC
>JANXCK010000147.1 GCA_025060055.1 Fimbriimonadales bacterium
ATAGCCTGAACGCGCTGGGGCTGGCGGGCGCACTTTGGCTGCTCATCGCGCCGCACGCCATCTTCGAGGTCGGGTTCCAGTACTCGTTCTGCGCCGTGCTGTTCATCCTGCTGTTTTACGGCAGGCTGGAGCGCGCGCTGCAACGGCTTTGGCGCAGCAAGAGTGCCCAGCCTGTGCGGTATTTCTTACTGTACAAGTTCCTCATCCCGCTGCTAAGCGTCTCGCTCTGTGCGCAGGCGGGCATCAGCCTTGTGCAGCTGTACCATTTTGGGCATCTCTCGTTGCTCTCACCGATTGCGAACCTGTTGGCAGTGCCGCTGGCATATCCGACGCTCGCAGTGGGGTTCTGGTTCTGGCTCTCGCAAGGCGTGGGGGTGTTGCCTGTGGAGCTGTTAAGTGCGTGGCAGAAGTGGGTCGCGCTCACTTTTGGGGCAGATTGGGTTCCCGCCCTGCGCGGAGTAGGCATCCCTGCTATTGTGTCGATAGCGTTTTACGCGGGCGTACTACTGTTCGCGCCAGAGCCGCCGCTGGGCGAAGTGGACGAGAGTTAGCAGCGTGGCTTATACCCATCGGGGTTTCAAGTGCTACAGTACCCTCACCCCCAACCCCTCTCCCACGCGGTGGGAGAGAGGGTCATGGGGTGAGGGCAGCGAACGCCCTCGCGGTCGCTACTATGCATCGTAGTAGAGCGCGAACTCGTAAGGGTGGGGACGCAACAGAATTGCGTCGACCTCTTTCTTGCGCTTATAATCGAGGTAAGTTTCCAGCAGGTCAGGGGTGAACACGCCGCCGCGCATCAGGAACTCGTGGTCTTGCTCTAAGGCGTTGAGCGCGTCCGCGAGTGTGGGCGGAGTAGTTGGGATGCCCTTGCGCTCGTCGGGCGGTAGCTCGTAAAGGTCCTTGTCGATGGGGTCGGGCGGCATGATGCGGTTCTGGATGCCGTCGATGCCCGCCATCACCATCGCGGCGAACGCCAAGTAGGGGTTTGCGGACGGGTCGGGGGCGCGGAACTCGATGCGCCGTGCTTTCGGGCTGGGCGAGTAAGTCGGAATGCGGATACACGCGCTGCGATTGCGCTGACTGTACACGAGGTTGATGGGCGCCTCGTAGCCTGGTACGAGGCGTCGGTAGGAGTTGGTCGTCGGTGCAGCAAACGCCAGAATCGCAGGCGCGTGCTTGAGGATGCCCCCGATGTAATACAGCGCGGTTTCCGAGAGCATGGCGTAGCCGCGTTCGTCGTAAAACAGGTTCTCGCCGCCCTTCCACAGGCTCTGGTGCGTGTGCATTCCAGAGCCGTTATCTTGGAATACGGGCTTGGGCATAAAGGTCGCCGTGTAGCCGTGCCGCGCTGCGACGTTGCGCACCACATACTTGTAAATCTGCACCTTATCGGCAGTGCGCACGAGGGTGTCGTACTTGATATCGATCTCCGCCTGCCCCGCTGCGCCCACCTCATGGTGCTGCACTTCCACCTCGACGCCCACCTGTTGCAAAGTGAGCATCATTTCGGTGCGCAGGTCTTGCAAGGTGTCAGCGGGGGGACAAGGGAAGTAGCCGCCTTTGAGGCGCATTTTGTGCCCCAAGTTCGGCTTCTCCTCGCGCCCTGTGTTCCACTCCGCCTCGTCCGAGTCGATGTAGTAGTAGCCGAAGTGTGTGCCTTGCGCGTAGCGCACATCGTTGAAGATGTAAAACTCCACTTCGGGTCCGAAGTAGGCGGTGTCGGCGATACCAGTGGAGCGCAGGTAGGTCTCGGCTTTCTGAGCTACATAGCGCGAGTCGCGCGTGTACCGCTCGCGCGTAATCGGGTCGACAATATTGCAAATCACGCTCACCGTGGGTACCTCAGGGAACGGGTCCATGAATACCGTCTCTGGGTCGGGCATCAGCAGCATGTCGGACAGATTGATTGTCTGGAAGCCGCGAATCGAGGAACCGTCGAAGCCGACGCCTTCCTCGAACAGCTCCTCGGTAAACGCCTCAATCGGCATCGAGAAGTGATGCCACATGCCGAACAGATCCGTGAACTTAACATCCACGACACGCGCGTTATGCTCGCGCGCGAACTGAATCGCTTCGCGTGGACTCATAGTACGCCTCCTGTAGTAGATTTTGGGTTTTCTGGCGGGTTGCCAGTAGGTGCGCTCGCGGTTGAGCGCGTTTCGAGGCGGCGTCGTTGCCGACAAGCGCGGGCAGCCGTGCGACGCGAAATAAGGGGTCTGTATGCTCCTTTGCAATACAGTGAGGCGCGTGCGCGCGGCTCGATGCTATTATACCCAACGCGCGGTCGGAATGCAAGGGGGGGTTATTTGAGGAGTTCCTTGAACTCTTCGATAGTCAGCCCAGCATCCCGCACGACTCCGCCCATCGTGGAAGCGCTAATCGGACTGGCTCGTGGAATGGTGAGGATGTGCCCTCCATCTTGTAGCGCATGAGAATCACGCCTACCTCCGCGTGGAGTATGCCCTACCTGACAGGCCAGCGAACGCGCAGCAGTTCAAGGGAGTCTCAGACAGGGTACACTTGAGCGTGCAAAGCCTCGGAAGGCGAGAGACTTTCAGGTAAGGAGGCGTGCGAATGCGGTTGACCAACGAGGAGCAGCGTGTAGGGATTTATGTAGACAATCAGCCCATCCGACCCGAAGGTGTGACTCCCGACACGCCACTGAACGCGCTCAATCTCAACTGGACGGAGCGCGATTTGCCTGAACGCTTGCGCACGCGCCATGTGCATCGCCTCCACCCTTATCTGGGCAAGTTCATCCCGCAACTGGCAGAGGTGTTCCTGCGTAAGTTCTTCCGCGTGGGGCAGACAGTGTTGGATCCGTTCGTCGGCTCAGGTACGACGCTGGTACAAGCCAACGAACTGGGAATTCACTCCATCGGCTACGACATTTCGGCGTTCAATGTGTTGCTCTGCCATGCTAAGACGGCGCGGTATGACCTCACTAAGCTAAAGCATGAGGTTTATGATGCGCTGGAGCGTACACGGATTGCTACTCAGCACGGCGAACAGCTGAGCTTGTTGGAGGAGCCGCCTGCGTTGCAGAACTATTCCGTGGTAGATAGCGACTATCTGCGCGAGTGGTATGCGCCCTGTGCCCTACAGGAACTACTCGCCTATCGCGAAGTTGTTGAGACAGGCGACTACGAGTATAAGAACCTGCTACGAGTCATCCTTTCGCGTTCGGCGCGCTCCGCCCGCTTGACGCCTCACTATGAGCTGGATTTCCCGAAAGCTCCGCAGCGCGAGCCGTACTACTGTTACAAACATCGTCGAGTTTGCGAGCCGACAACGGAAGCGTTCAAATTTCTGGAACGATATAGCATCGACACCCTGCGCCGTATACGCGAGTTTGCGCGCGTACGCACCGACGCCCGCGTCGAGGTCTATCATGCGGACAGTCGCACGGCAGCACTGCCGCCTGTAGATGGCGTTCTGACCAGCCCGCCGTATGTGGGCTTGATTGACTACCATGCACAACATGCCTACGCCTACCACTTGCTCCAGTTGCAGGACCTAAGCAACCTTGAGATTGGCGCAGCACGCAACGGCGCATCTGAGCGCGCCAAACAGGAATATGTGGACGACATCGTGCGAGTCTTTCGCAACGCGCTCAGCGTGATGCCGTCAGGAGGCTGGCTGATTGTCGTAGCGAACGATAAGCATCGCTTGTATCCCCAGATTGCCACCACCTTAGGCGTAGAGCCACACGCCGAGATTGTACGCCATGTGAACCGTCGCACAGGGCGTCGCTCAACGGAGTTCTTCGAGACCGTTTTCGTCTGGAGAAAACCCTGATGCCCAGCATCAGTAAGCTCACGCGGCAGCAGATTAGGGGCTATCTGGAAGGGTTTATTGAGGGCATGATACAGGAGTACCGCCTCTGGCGGCAGGAGAGGCGGCTTTCTCCGCGTCGGTATCTCAAGCTGCGGTCAGAGGAAGCCACCCTCAAGCCCTTTCACGACGCCATCCTGCCCGCACAATTCCGCAAAGCCAGTGCATTCGAGCGCAGCTTTAGCACGCGCTTGGGCGCGACCTTCGAAGAGTGCGCCCGTTTGATTGCCTCGCAGCATCACGCGCTCGCTCAGCGTGGCTACCGACTGCGCGCCGAACTGGATATGGATGCCCTCAACGAAGTAGAAATTCAGCTGCAGCGGTTGGACAAACGCGAGGAAGTCACATTTGCTGAAATGGTGCGAGCGGTGCTTCAAGCGAAATCGGGCATTACAACTATGCCTGTCCGCATTATCGCAGACTTACATGTGCGCAAGCACGACGGAACAGAACTCTACTTCGAGATTAAGTCGCCCGTGCCGAACAAGGGGCAGTGCTTTGAGGTGATGCAAAGGCTGCTGCGCATTCATTTGGCTCGCAGTGGACAGGTGCCTGATGTTCAGACCTACTTTGCGATGCCCTACAATCCGTATGGCGGTGGGCGCGAAACTTACCGCTGGGACTACGCGAAGCGCTATCTTCCCTTCGATGATGCCGTACTCATCGGGGCGGAGTTTTGGGATATGCTGGGTGGCGAGGGAACCTACCTCAGCCTGTTGGAAATCTACTATGAGGTTGGCGAAGCGAGAGCGGAAGACCTGATGGAGCTACTACACGGGGACGAGTAATACCAAGTGGTTCTTTTTCAGGGACTGTTTGAGAACGCAGGCAGGCTATGTGGCGTCGGTGTCTCGCCAACGGCACGAATACTGTCGCGCCTGTCGGAGCGACGACTTTCCTGTCGTCGCCGACGGCACGAATGCCGTCGTACCGTAGCGTCGGCGTTCTCGCCGACACGACAGTGGCACGGACAGTCTTGTCCGTGCCAGCGCTTGGACACGATTGTCCGAGCCACGGGTGCTTGGGCGGGACGCCCAAGCCACGAGTCGCTTGCGTCGGCGGGACGCCGACGCTACGCGGTACGACTTCTTAAACAGTCGCTTAGACCTTGCCGATTTGAAACTCCTCAGGCTTAAACAGATACATCGTGCCTGTCTCGATGGCTGTTTTTGCGCCAAGCACGCAGGCGAGCGCGGGCAGGGCGTCGGCAGCGGTGCATCTGGGCATCTCGCCCGTGCGCACGCACTGCAGGAAATGCTCCAGCTGTGCGTAGTAGGCGTTGCGCTGCCCGTACTGTGCGAGCTGTTCACCGCGTTGCGGGGCGCGCCGTGTCGGGGTCGGCTCAATCACCACCCCGCGTCGCCCGTCCACCTGAACCGTATTCGCGTCATCTTCCCACGCCAGCTTGCCAGCGCTGCGCTCGCGGAAGAGTAATCCCGAAGTCTCGTTGGTCAGGATAATCGTGCCTTTATCGCCGAAGAACCACTCGCCATAGCCATCGTAGGCGTTCGTGGTGATGCTGGTGTACATCACGCGCACGCCGTTGGGGTAGTTGAAAATCAGTTCCACATTATCGTAGACCTCGCGTCCGTCCTGCCAGTAGTCGATTCCGCCGTAGCCCACCACCGAGTGGGGTAATGCACCCAAGAACCAGTTCACCACATCCAGCTGATGGCTTGCCAGCTCGGTCAGCAGCCCATGCGAGTAGTCCTTGTACAGACGCCAGTTCAGCAGGCGTTCGAACTTGGGGTCGGGCACGGGGCGACGCCAGTTGTTGTTTCGATGCCACAGCACGCGCACATGGGTAATCCTGCCGATAGCCCCTTCCTTGATGAGCTGATGCGCCTGATGGTAGGTGTCGTTGTAGTGGCGCTGATGCCCGATTTGCAAGATTTTGCCTGCCCGCTGCGCCGCCTGCGCCATCTGGCGTGCCTCATCCAGCGTGTAGGCGATTGCCTTCTCGCAAAACACGTGCTTACCTGCCTGCAGAGCATCGAGAGTCATCGGCGCGTGCAGGTGTAGCGGCGTGGCGATGACGACCGCCTCGATGTCTTTGCGCTCCAGCACTGCGCGATAGTCGGCGTAGCCCTGCGCTTGGAACTGGGTCAGCTCGACGGCGCGGATGCGGTGCGGCGCGTACAGGTCGCACACAGCGACCACCTCTGCGCTGGGCATGCTCATCAGCTGGCGTAGCAGGTTCTGCCCCTGCGCTCCTGTGCCAATCACGCCGACCCTGACCTTCTCCTGCTGGTTCGCGCGGGCGACCAACACGCCAAATGACGCGGTCGCTGCAGCAAGCACGCTGCGCCTGAGGAACTCGCGACGAGTCAGATCATTCACGCTCTAATTATACCGACCCCCACAAAGTCTCCATAGGAGCGCACCCTTCGTGTAGCGTTGGCGTCTTGCCGTCGTACCTTGTATCTCCTGCGCGTTCGGGGACGGTTTAATCTTGGAGGGATCTAACTGCCTCAAGTGTGAAATCGTTCCATTTGGGGCGCGTTCCTAACCCGCCCTGCGGAAAACGGGAAGATTTAACCTTTGAGGGACTTAAGTGCCTCCAAAATTAAATCGTCCTGAAATCGGCAGGTGCGGCTGGTGCGACGGCGTTCGTGCCGTCGCAGGCGATGGCATTCGTGCCATCGCCCCATATCAGCACAGTCTTGAGTTGGAGGCACCTAATATGATGGAGGCGCGGACATATGAGCGAACAGGAAGTTCAGGAACTGCTGAACAAGTTGGTGGAAGCGGTCGACACGCGCTTTGACGCGGCGCAGGGCGAGTATCGCGCCCTGATTGTGCTGAATCCGACCGACGCGCCCTACACGGGAGTGGCACTGCTCCATGTAGCGATGCCGCTCAAGCCAAGCGCTGCGCCGCGCCCTGCAGCAGTGTGGACAGCAGAAGGCGTGCGTGTGCCTTGCCAGATTCTCAACGGTCATCTGGAGCCGATTAGCGAGTGGCGTGCGCCCGACGGCACCCCACGCCCGCTGCCAGAGGGCAGCCGCCTCTGGCGGTTCGACCTTGCCTTCTGGGTCGAGGCGCTGCCCCCGCGCAGCTACCGCGTCTACCGCTCGGAGTGGAGCGCGGACGAGCTGCTGCTGCCCGCGCCGCCGCTGGGCAAGCCGCCTGTGTATGTGCGTGAGGCATTACCCCATTCGGGGACGCTGCCTAAGCAAGGCAGTCTTTCTGAGTTATATGGATTGGGGTTTCAAGTCCCGTGATGCCCTCGCCCCATTGCCCACTCTCCCACGCAGTGGGCGAGGGGGAGGCGTAGGGGCGAGGTCACCTCGCCTCTACCTCCTGACAGCTCCCCTCTCCTCGTGGGAGAGGGGCTGGGTGGGGGTGCTGGTAAGGGTACATCACTTGAGTTCACCTCCTTTGCCAATCCCTAAAATTTCCCCCACATCCCACTCCAACGCTCCCACCAACCACCCCTGAAATACCAACCACCCCAAACGAAACACCCCCACACTCCGACGCGCCCGATCCCACAACCGCACCCGAGCCTGCATCCCAACCCCTAACGCCACCACTACCAACTGCGCCAGCGCATACACCAACCAACTCACATACACCCGCCCACTGTCCACTACCCGCGTCCGATGCCAGCCCCA
>JANXCK010000225.1 GCA_025060055.1 Fimbriimonadales bacterium
AAGCGCCGCAACCTCGAAGTCGTATCCTGCAAGGTGTGGTGTGCCCAGTATCAGTAAGTGGGTCTTTTCCCGTTCTGCTATCGGCGCACGAAACGGTGGTCGATTCCGCACGATGCTCATGTCTACCCCCACACCTTACGCGCAGGCAACTCAAACCCTGGAAGCACCTCGTCGCCCGAAAGCACATCGGCATCAGCAAGCGTCTGCACCTGCCCACCAGCACGCCACACCTCCACCACACGCCGCACAGGGTCCACCAACCACACCAACCGCACGCCACCTGCCAGCCACTCCCGCGCCTTTTCGTGCAACTCGGGCAGAGGGTCATCGGGCAAGCGCACTTCCACCACGAGGTCGGGCGCGATACGCACGAACCCTTCGTCAGGCAAGTCGGGCGGGATACGCTCTTTGCGAATAAACGCTGCGTCAGGGGCTAACACGCTTTCGCCTGCGGGGGTCTGAATACGGAAGCCTGTCTCGGCAGCGTGAGTCTCGCCAAGCCCTTTTTGGTCGCTAAAGTTCGCAATTCGGCTCCCGATGCGCATCGCAATCCGTCCGTGTCCTCTGCTGGCAGGCATTTTTTCGCGTACCTCGCCGCGCCACAGTTCGGCGCGCTTGCCGATGTAGGTGCGCTCGAACTCCTCTGCGCTCAGGCGCGTCCTCGTGGCGGATGTCATAGCGTGGGAATGATACCTTCTGAGAGACGGTTCGCAGCTGCTATGTGCGTGGCTCCAGCCAGTGCAGCTCGACGCCGTGTCGTCGCAGGGCGCGCGCTTCCGCCCACGCCTCCAGCGCGTTCAGCGGGGTCATCTGACTTAGCGTAGGCGCGTCCAGTAGGTTGAACGCCCAACGAGGAGGCACGTGCGCGTCCAGCCACGCCGCTCTTGTAGCAGGCACTGCTGATAGTAGTCAATCAGCTCCGTGAGCCACTGACTCATTTACAGGGATTGTACCCATGCGTCTGCACACACATGGCATCGTGGCGCATTCAATTTCGCCCGATTGAAAAGCCGAAATAATCCCTAATTTCACGCAAATCAGCGCAATCATAGGGCTTAGGACTTGACTCAGAGCCGTAGTAGGTGGTACAATGCTGTGGTTGTCCACGGATAGCCACAGGCGACTTCGTGGGGACGGGGTAGCCTTCTTACCTGTATCACTCTTTCGCAGTAAACGAAGCCTTCGTGGCGCGCCGTTGCGCGTGTTCACGAGCAAACCCAAATCAAGGAGGTGAAGCCCATGCGCTGGATATTGCTCTTGCCGTTCGGCGCGACTGTCGTCAGCGCCATCGCGCGCGAGGTGGTGGTTATCAAACCCACCGCCAACCTGAACACACCGAACTCGGTGTATCTGGAGTTCGATTCTTACCGCTATAAGAGTGTGTCTGAGTCGTATCGGGCGGAGGCAATCTATGTGCAAATCAAGCCGACCGCGCAGTTCGACTTCGGACTTGACCGTGTGCATACCGACAACGGCGCGTCGGCGCAGACCTTTTGGAACGTGCGCTATGTGGCGTCGCCTGAGACCGAGCGTATGCTGGGCGTTGCCATCGGCGCGTTCGAGATGGCGCAAGGCGTGAATCCAACGGTCTATCTGGTGGGCACGCGCACGCTGCAGCAGGGCGCATTCCATGCGGGCATCTACATACGGCGCAATCAGCTTGGCTGGGGCGTAGCGTATCAACAGCCTACTCCGCTGGGTGTGGAAATCGCGGTGGAGTATTACCGTCAGCCAGGCGGTGACGGACTGCTGAGCCTGTGCCTGACCCGCCCCCTGCGCGGGCGTACAAGCTTGTCGCTCTACGCGACCGTGAACGACCGCACGCGCACGCTGGAGGTGATGGGCGCAAATGTCGCCTTCAACTTATAACTCAAAAAACCTAATACAGGAGGTGAATCATGACTCTATGCAAAATCTTGGCAGAAATGCTAGCGGAGAAGAACTTCGAGGGCGCGAAGGCGGCGCTGAACTATGCCCGCCCCAACGCGATTGTCGAGTGCCTGCGCGAGATGCCACCCAGCCAGCAGGCGCTGGTGTTCCGCTTGCTCGAAAAGCAGCGCGCACTCGATGTATTCGAGCACCTTGACCGCTGGGAGCAGACGCAACTCGTGCGCGCGATGGAAGACCCCGACCTCGTGCAGTTAATCGAGGCGATTGAACCCGATGCGCGCGTGCGCCTGCTGGAGGAGCTGCCCGCCAAAGTGGTCAAGCGCATCCTGTTGGAGTTGAGCGGCGAGACGCTCGCCTCCATCAGCGTATTACTGGGCTACCCTGAAGACAGCGCGGGGCGCGTGATGAATCCCAAGTATCTCGCGCTGCCCGAACAGACGCCCGTGAGCGTCGCGCTGCAGCAGATACGCCAATCGTCGTTAGACCCTGAGTATCTGGAGGTGGTGTTCGTGCTGGGCGAGGGACGGCTCTACAAGGGGTATGTGACTGTCGCCAAGCTGCTCAAAGCCGCGCCCGACACGCCCCTGTGCGCCCTGCTGGAAGGCGAGCCTGTTTCGGTGTCAGTTTACGACTCCACCGAGAAGGTCGCAGAACTGTTCGCCCGTCGCCAGTACCCGCTGGTGGCAGTGGTCGACAGCGAGCGACGCCTCGTGGGCGCCCTCGACGCCGAACGCGGGCTGGAACTGGTAGAGGAGACCGAAGCGCAACGGCTCACCACCTTCGGTGGAACGGTCGCACTCGGCGGACCCGATATCGATGTGGTCAGCACGCCGTTGGCGCGTGTCTTCAAAGCGCGCGTATTCTGGCTGATTGTGTTGACCTTCTTCGGCGTGCTAACCTCGACTTTCGTGGCGCAACAGGAGGAGATTCTTTCCAAAGCGATTGTGCTGGCGGCGTTTATTGCGCCGATTATCGACATGGGCGGCAACACAGGCAGCCAGTCGGCGACGCTGGTGATTCGCGCGATGGCGTTGGGGCAGGTGCGGTTGCGCCTGCGCGATTTTCTGTTCATTCTCAAGCGCGACGCGCCCGTAGCGCTGGCGATGGGCGTCGCAATCGGCGTGCTGGAAGCGGTGCTGGCACACTTTTCCAAAGGCGTCGGCTTCGATGTGCTGATGGTCGTCGGGCTGGCGATGCTGACCGTGACGATTGTGGGCAGCTTGGTGGGCGTGGCGTTGCCGTTCGCAGCGCGACGGCTCGGTTTTGACCCTGCCACGCTCAGCGGACCCGTAATCACTTCGGTGATGGACTTGCTCGGTGTGATGATATACTTTGGCTTCGCGTACTACTTCCTGAGCGAGTTGCTGAAGTAGCAGGTGTGCAGGGGCATGCCCCCTGCGCACCCCTCGAAAATGGAGCAGGGCTACCCCCATACCTCGTGTGTGGGCAACTTAAACCCGAATAATACCAATCGGGATTTCAAATGACACATTGTCCTGTACGGCTAAAGCCGTTGCTATGCAGACGAAGCCGACCTTCGTCGGCTACAGCCCGCGTAGGCGGGCTTGGTTTGTGTGGGGGCGACTTCAGTCGCGACGGCCCTCATCGTCGGCGAGACGCCGACGCTACGAATGGGTTAGCCCGCGCAGGCGGGCTTGGTTCGCGCAGCAACGGCTTCAGCCGTACCAGAATATTGCGCTATTTGAAACCCCGATTGGTAAGTGCTTCCAACTCGAAATCGTCTCTTTTCTGCAGGGCAGGTTAGGAACCTGCCCCTACTACAAATACCCTGTAGGGGCGCGTTCCCAACGCGCCCAAAACAGGGCGATTCTATGCTGGAGGCACTTATAACAACGCCTCGCCCGAAAGCATGTCAGCGTCAAGTGAGAGCCTGCACCACGCGCCGCACACCGCTCCTGCCTTACTGTCAGGTATCCTCTTGCCGATGCTGGTTCGAACCATCCTTCCCTCGGAGATGAGTCCGCGTGAGGCGTATGCGTTGCTGATTAGCTGCGTTGCGCCGCGTCCGATTGCATGGGTCAGCACCTGCGCGCCCGATGGCAGCACGAACCTCGCGCCGTTTAGCTTCTTCAACGCGGGCGGCGCCAACCCCGTGTCCGTAGTGTTTTCCTGCACGAACTTCCGCGACGGACGCCCCAAAGACACCCTGCGCAATGTGCAAGCTACAGGCGAATTCGTGGTCAACATCGCACCCTACTGGCTCGCCGAAAAGATGAACCAGACCTCGTTCGAGTACGAGTACGGCGTCTGCGAGTTCGAGCAGGTCGGGCTGACGCGTGCGCCGTCGCGCTATGTGCAGCCACCGCGCGTGGCAGAAAGCCCAATCTCGATGGAGTGCAAACTGTTCCAAGTGGTCGCGCACGGCACAGGACCTGTGGCAGCGAACTATGTGATTGGCGAGGTGCTGTGCTTTCATATCGCAGAGCATCTGCTCAAGCCAGAGGGCGTCGTGGACAACCTCGCTGCTGACTTTATCGGCAGGATGGGCGAGGCGTGGTATATACGCGCAACGCCAGAGGCGATGTTCCGCATGGAGCGTCCCACCGCAGGCTAAGCAAGGGTATACTGTGTTGCACGGGGGGACGGTGTATGGACGAACTGCGGTATCTCCTGCGCGGCATCGTGCGTAGCTGGAAAGCGCGGTGGCGAGATAGCCGCCAGCGACGACAGATCGTTCTTGTTTTGCTAGGGGTCGCTGTTGGAGCGGTGTCATTCCTACTCTCCAAGCGCTACCTGCCACCGCGTTATCAGGCAGTCCTGACGATGTTCATCTATGCTGCGCTGGCGCTCTGGATGGTGTGGGCAGGCGTTCGCGTGGGAGTGCGCGTTGGGCGGACATGGCACGCACTGCGCCAATTGCGCTTTTTGGAGGGCGAGGAGTTCATCCTGATGTATGATGTGAGCCTCGAGGCGCAGCGAGAGGCACTCTATGAGGCGGCGCTGCGCGCCCTGCGCACGACAGAGCAGTTCCTACAGACACCGTTAGAGCGATTACCGCGCCGCGTGGGCATCGTCTCTCAAGAGGTTTGGAACACTGTGGTGCAGCGCCCTGTGGCGTGGAGCGGTTGGGCAAACACCTCCTGGGACACCGTCAATGTGGTTTACCACGGCAGTATTGAGAACGCGTACCATGTGCTGCTACACGAATGGACTCACCTGATTACGGCGCGTTGGTGCGAGCATTCGCCCGCGCTGTTTATGGAGGGGATTGCAACCGCTGCTAAGTACCATGACCGCCCGCTCGAAGCCCATCTGCACGCGCTCTACTACCTTTACTACTTCCCCACTTGCTCGCTGATTCAGCTATTAGATAATGCGCGGTTTTACGACCCCGAATGGTGGCACGGAACCTACGCATGGGCGGGCAGTTTCGTGACGTATTTGCTGGAGCAGTTTGGGCTGCCGCGCTTTCGGCGGTTTTATTGTCGGCTTGCCGAGCAACCTGTGGACGCGGCGTTTCAGGCGGAGTT